>VSNE01000085.1 GCA_009774155.1 Lachnospiraceae bacterium | reverse complement strand
CTCCTATATTTCCTATATGTTTAATATGAATTATTGCTGTTATTGGCATTATATTCCTATCTTTCTTGTTTGTCAACTGTTTTCAAAAGCTGATCCAGACTCATCTGCGGCTTCTGATGAATCCAAAAAGGTAAACAAATGTTTCTTCCGCTTATTCATCCCATCCGTCCGTAAACCGGATGTTCACACAGATATTCCGGACAATATCTCCCTCCTCCAAATCCATATCTCTCTCGTCAGATACAGGAGGAAGCTGTCCGTCCTCCTCACTGAGTTCCAGATAAATCCAGTCGCAGGCAGCCTCATTGGCTTTCTCCACAGCTTCCTCAATGCTGTCCCCTTCTGCCTGGCAGCATTCCAGATCCGGAAAAACCGCCTTATAATTTCCGTCTTCCATCTTCCGTATAATGGCCGGATAAGTAAATTTCATAATCGCACTCCTCGCTTTTACAGCACCGCGTCTCCGCGTTCATCAACCAGGTGATAGCCCACGCTCTCCACCCTTCGGGCAAGACAGCCCCTGCATTCCGCCGCTTCCTCGCCGGTACAGATTTTATTGTCATACAGATCATACTGTTTCCGGTTTTTTACCGGAGACAGATTCGGCATCACCACATTGGCGCCGACAGCCAGTCCCTTTTCCCTTCCTTTTGGATCGAGCGTTCCAAGAGCAGTAGTGGCGGGAAGCAGCACCTTCGGAAGCAGAATCCTTATTACAGAAAGTAAAAACAGCGTCATATCCACGCTTCCTGCTTCTTCTTTGGCAAATGCCGTATCATGGTGGGGAACAAACGGCCCGATTCCCACCATATGAGGCTGAAGCTCCTTTAAGAATACCAAATCCTCCGCCAGACAGTCTGCGTTCTGCCCCGGAGAGCCTACCATAAAGCCGGCTCCTACCTGATAGCCCAGCTTCTTCAGGTCATAAAGGCACTGTTTCCGTACGGATAGACTCATATTGGACGGGTGAAGCTTCCTGTAATGCTCCTCATTGGCAGTCTCATGCCGCAGAAGATATCTGTCCGCCCCGGCCTCTTTATATTTTCTATAGCTCTCATAGGATTTCTCACCGATAGACAATGTGATGGCGCAGTCCTGATAGCTTTCCCTGATTGTACGGATGATATCCGTCATCCGCTCGTCCGTGAACCACGCATCCTCCCCGCCCTGAAGAACAAATGTACGAAACCCAAGCTCATATCCGTCCGCACAGCAGTCCAGAATCTCCTCCTTCGTCAGCCGGTAGCGGCTGGCATGGAGATTGCCTCTGCGGATGCCGCAGTAATAACAGTTATTTTTACAATAATTCGTAAATTCAATCAGTCCTCTTGTATAGACCTTGTCCCCATAGCGCTCCTTCCGGATACGCGCCGCTTCCTTTGCAAGATATGCCGCATCCTCCGGATCTTCGGCACATTTCAGAAGTTCTTTGAACTCTTCCTTTGTAAAGTCCGGATTTGCTATAAATCTTTCCGTAACTTCTTTCATCTGCTTCCTCCATATCTTTTATTTTACAAACATCCTGATCAGCTTTTCCTTTATCCGGTGATACGGCTGATAACGCATCGGCAGATCCGGCCAGGTATATTTTTTTACAATGCTCTTCTCATGGCTGAAGGTCTCGAAGCTCTTCCTTCCATGGTAAGCGCCCATACCGCTGCTTCCCACGCCGCCGAACCCCAGATAAGAGGTTGCCAGATGGATCACCGTATCATTGACACAGCCTCCTCCAAAAGGCGCTTGTCTTAAGAAGAGCTCTTCTGTCTGTTTGTCGGAAGTAAAAATATACAGCGCCAGCGGCTTAGGACGTTTCCTTACAAATTCATATGCTTCCTCCATATTATTTACAGTCAGCAGGGGCATCAGCGGGCCGAAAATCTCCTCCTGCATAACCGTGTCGTCTTCTGTCACCCCGTCCAGGACGGTCGGCGCAATCTGCAGCGTTTCTATATTGCTTTCTCCTCCGCAGACCAGCTTTCGGGGGTCAATCAGCCCCAGTACCCGTTCAAAATGCTTCTGGTTCACCATCTTTCCATAGGAAGGATTTTGGAGCGGATGCTTTCCGTACTGTTTTCTGATTTCCTTTTTCACATATTCCAGAAACTCGTCCCTGACGCTCTGTTCCAGCAGCACATAATCAGGCGCCACGCAGGTCTGGCCGCAGTTTAAATATTTACCGAATACCAGACGTCTGGCAGCAAGCTTCAGGTTTGCCGTATGGTCAATGATACACGGGCTTTTCCCCCCAAGCTCCAGCGTCACCGGAGTCAGATGGGCGGAGGCTTTCTCCATGACCAGCCTCCCTATGTTCACTCCTCCGGTGAAAAAGATATAGTCAAACCTCTGTTCCAGCAGGCTTTGGTTTTCCTTCCTTCCGCCCTCCACAACCGCCGCATACTCCTCAGAGAATGCCTCGCAAATAAGCTGTCCTATTACCCTTGAGGTTGCCGCAGAATAAGCAGAGGGCTTTATCACGCAGCAATTTCCGGCTGCCAGCGCTCCAATCAGAGGCTCCAGCGTCAGCAGCGCCGGATAATTCCAGGGAGACATCACAAGCACAATGCCGTATGGCTCCTGCACGGTGAAGCTTTTTGCATGGAACTGGGCCAGCGGGGTCAAAACCCTTCGGTCCCGGCTCCAGGACTGCACATGCTTTCTCACATAACGAAGCTCGGACAAAATCAGTCCTACCTCGCACATATAGGACTCCGTTCTGGATTTTCCCAGATCTGCCTTCAGTGCGCCGTACAGCTTTTCTTCATATTTTATTACTGCCTGCTCCAGCCGATCCAACGCCTGTATCCGATAGCGGACATCCAGCGTTTTCCCGGACCTAAAGAACTCTCTCTGCTTTTTTATCAATGCTTCTGTCTGCATGGCTTACGTTCCTTTCACTTCATAATAAATCCGTTCCAGCTCTTTTCGGTTCATCAGCACCGGAACCGGATAGAGCGGGTTTCCCTCCTTATCCGCATAGCGGGCCATCACCGGAATGTCCTCCTCCCGGATATCAGGAAAACACCGCGGAATCTTCATGGAATCATTCATCGTCTGAATCCACTCAATAAAGCTCTGCGCCGCCTCCTTATCCTCCATATGTCTGTCTACCACGCCTGCATTTCTCGCCAGCCTTGCAAGCTTCTTTTCACAGGACGGGCCGTACATACGAAGAACGATCGGCAGAAGCACCGCGTTGGCAAGTCCGTGGGGAGTGCCGTACTGTCCGCCCAGAGAATGGGCAACTGCGTGGATATAGCCCACATAGGATTTGGTAAAAGCCACGCCCGCACAATAGGCAGCTCTCAGCATTCCGCTTCTGGCTTCCTTATCCAGACCATTGTCATAGGCGGCTTTCAGATGCTGATAGATCAGATGAACTGCCTCCTCCGCCATCTCCCGGGTCTCTCTTGTGGTGGAGCCTCCGATATATGCCTCCACGGCATGAGTCAGCGCATCCATACCGGTGGTTGCCGTGATGCTCTTTGGAAGGCCCATCGTCTCATGGTAATCCAGCACTGCATAATGGGGAATCAGACTGAAATCATTAATCGCATATTTGTGATGCTTCTCACTGTCTGTAATAACTGCCGCCAGCGTGGTTTCGCTTCCTGTGCCTGCAGTGGTGGGAACGGCAATCAGAAGCGGCAGCCTTTTATGCACCTTCAAAAGTCCTTTCATCCTGCAGATGCTCTGCCTTGGTTTTACGATTCTGGCGCCCGCCGCTTTGGCACAGTCCATGGAGGAACCGCCGCCAAATGCGATAATAGCCTGGGCCCCATTTTTCAGATACAGCTCTCTTGCCTCTTCTGCATTCCAAATGGTTGGATTTGCCACAGTCCGGTCATAGACACAATAGGAAATCCCGTGCTTTGTAAGCACCTCTTCCTCCAGAAACTTCGTAAGCCCCAGCGCCCGGATGCCTGCGTCCGTGACAATCATAACCGAATCCACATTTTTCTTCCGGCATACATCCGCGATTCCTGCCACGGACGGAACAATCTTCGGGTTCCGATACGGCAGGAACGGAAGCGCCGTCTTAAATACGAACTGAAAAGTCCTGCAGTATATTCTTTTCACTATCCACATAATCCTTTGCTCCTCGAACTTTTTTCTCCTTTCATACTGACGCAAATCCGAAAAAAGGTCAAGCATTTTTCATGCCTGGCCTTTCTTTTATACTTTCTTCATCCGCACCCTGCAGCTTACCTTCCTTGTTATATTCTTTCTGCCAGAAGTCCTGCAATATATGCGGCAAAAAATACTCCAATGTTCATGCATACAATCGTTGCCCCCACCGGTGTGGATGCCAGAATGGAGACAAGGAGTCCTGCCAGGGAGCAAAATACGGATATGGCTGCAGAAGCAATCATAACTGCCCGGAAGCTTTTCAGCACCCGCATGGCAGAAAGCGCCGGAAAGATAATCAGCGCTGATATGAGCAGTGAGCCTGCCAGCTTCATGGCAAGCACAATGACCGATGCCGTAATCACGGCAATCAGCAGATTGTACCGGTTTGTATTGATTCCCGTGGCCTGGGCAAAGGTTTCATCAAAGGTAACCGCAAAAATTCTGTGATAAAACACCGTAAAGGTCACAATAACCAGCAGAGACATGACAACACAGAGCCATACGTCTGCTTTGGAGAGGGTCAGAATCGCCGTGGAGCCGAACAGTGTGCTGCACACATCCCCGGTCAGGTTCGCGGATTTGGAGAACACATTCAGGAACAGATATCCGAAAGCAAGCGCGCCCACCGATATCATGGCAATCACCGCATCTCCCTTCAGCTTTGCATTCTGCCCTGTACGAAGAAGCAAAACCGCGGAAAATACAGTAATCGGCAAAACTACCGCCATGTCATTTGACACATCCAGTACCGTCGATACTGCCATGGCCCCGAATGCCACATGGGAAAGCCCGTCCCCGATAAACGAAAATCGTTTCAGCACCAGAGACACGCCCAGAAGCGACGACGACAGAGCAATCAGCACCCCTGCGATTATCGCATACCTTACAAACGGGTAACTAAAATAAATGCCCAGCATCTCAAACATGCCTCTCACCTCCGGTCACAGAAAGATAGGCTTTTCCAATTTCACTCTGTATATACTCTTCCTTTGTCCCGAAAAACAACGGCTCCTCACTGATATGAAGAATATGATCCGCATAGGATACGGCTGCCCGGATATCGTGGGAAACCATTATAATCGTAATCTTCTCTTTATGGTTCAGCCTTTCCAGAAGATCATACATCTCCTGCATGGCAACCGGGTCAAGCCCGGCTACCGGTTCATCCAGAAGCAGCATATATCTGGTTGCGCAAAGCGCTCTGGCAAGTAATACCCTTTGCTGCTGCCCGCCGGACAATTCCCGGTAGCACCGTTTCGCCAGATGGGCAATACCCAGTCTCTCCATATGCTCCCTTGCCAGCGCTTTTTCTTTTTTTCCATAAAAGGGGCGCCGGCCGCACCGGTTCAGACAGCCGGACAGGACAATCTCCTGCACGGATGCCGGAAAATCCCTCTGCACAATAGTCTGCTGGGGCAAATAACCGATGCCGTCCGCCTCCAGTCCGTCTCCCATATAAATTTCTCCGGATAAGGGAGCCTTCAGATGCAGCAGCGCTTTCATCAGCGTGCTTTTCCCGGAGCCGTTTTCGCCCACTATGCACAGATAGTCCCCGCTGTTTACTTCAAAGTTCAAATCCCGGACCACCGCTTTTCCCTCATACCCCAATGCAACATTCCTGCACAATAGCTGCGCCATCAAATCTGCCTCCCTGTCTCTGAAAGCGCTGTACGGAGTACCTCCAGATTTTTTTCCATAATGGAGAGATAGCTCTCTCCTTCTCTTATATCCTGTTCGCTCACTGACTGCATGGAATCCAGAACCAGCACCTGCTGATCACGGGTTTTCGTGTTTCCGGCAATGGTCCGGGCAATCCTTTCGTCAGATCCGTCAATGGCCAGCACAACCGGAAGCTTCAGTTCATCTGCTTTGCCTGCCAGAAAGGTAATGGTCTCAAAGCCGGCTTCCGTCTCCGCAGAGCATCCGGCAAACGCCGCGTAATAGGAAATTCCATAATCCTCCACAAGATAGCGAAACGGAAAACGATCTCCAAACAGAAGCGTCGGCCCGGAAGACTGCTCCGCCGCCTGCATATATTCCATGTCCAGGCTGCAAAGCTTCTGCACATAATCCGCACAGTTTCTTTCATAAATGTCGCTGTGTCCGGCATCCAGCTCACAGAGAGCATCTTTGACAGCCCTGCATACGGCCTCTGCATTGCGAAGCGAAAGCCAGATATGCTCGTCATACTCCGGCTCTTCCTCCCCATGATGAGAATGGACGCTATTGATCCGGTCTTTTTTCTCATGATCATGAGCTTCAGATTCGTAATCCATATGCCCTCGGGTTCTCTGCATCCCTTCCGTATATTCTTCTTCCTTCACAGAACCCTCCAGAATTTCCATTAGATTCAACACCTTTATATCCGGATTCTTTGCATTCTTCAATGCATCCTCCACCCAAAAATCAGATTCCCCTCCCACATAACAAAACAAGTCAGCCTCCGATATATTCACCATATCCCATACCGTGGGCTGATAGCTGTGCAGATCTGCTCCGTTTTTCATCAGAAGGATAAGCTCTGCTTCCTTTTCCTGCTCTCCTAGTATCTGCTTTGTCCAGTCATACGAAGGAAATATCGTGCATACAATTTTAAGCCTGCCATCCGATGCATCCTCCCCGGCTTCCGCCTGCCGCCCGCACCCCGCCGCAGACATTGCCGCCAAAATCAAAAGCAGTTTCAGAAGTCCTTTGGATACTTTATGTAAATGCCCTTTTTTTATCATTTATTCATCCTTACTGCATTCCTCGCACTGTCCGAACAGCATCGTCTTCCCCCCGTCAATCTGGAAACGGTGCTTTTTCATAACCTGCAAAAGCAGCTCCTCACTCTCCTGATCCTCCATATGGTAAAGCCTGCCGCATACCGAGCATTTCATATGCAGATGCCTGTCGCAGTGCTCTCCGCACACCATTTGATATAAGAACCTACGGCTGTTCTCCTTCACGAACCTCTTCACAAGCCCTTCCTCCACCAGCTCCGGCATAATGCGGTATATGGTGCTCTTCCCCGGCACAGAGGCGACGGCCGCTTCCTCGCTCATCCGCCTGCACAGCTCTTCAATGGTGAAAGCCTCCTCACTGTGCGCTTTCATATATGCCAGCAGCATTCTCTTCTGCCCGGTTTGATAATGAGCCATATCGCTTCCTCCAATCTGAGAATTACTCTCATATTATAGTCCTGTTCCGAAAAATGTCAAGGGGGATTCTGTTCCGTTTTTCTATATCAGTCCGGAATCTTACATTCCATATAAAAAGGAGGGGATTAATCCCCTCCTGGTCCGTCCTTCCTTGGGCGTGTAGATTCCGGCAATGGTTCTGCCGGATATACGTTTCCGGATTTTTCGTCCGATGTCAAATCCACCTTCGGGATATTGCCATCATCATAAACATTCTTTGCCGTCTGTTCAGACATCGCTGCACCACCTTTCGGATATAGCATGCTCCAAAAAGCGTTTCCTTATACACCGGCTTTTTTACATAAATCACTGACACAGCATTTATCACAATAAGGCTTTGTACGCGCTGTACAGACATCCCTTCCATGGTATACAAGCCGATGGCAGAAACTGCTGCCCTCCTTTGGCGGAATCAGCTTCCATAAGGCCATCTCTACCTTTTTCGGCTCTTTCATTCCATCCACAAGCCCCATCCTGTTTACCAGGCGGATGCAGTGGGTATCTGTCACAATGGCAGGCTTTCCAAACACATCGCCCATAATCAGGTTTGCGCTTTTTCTGCCCACTCCCGGAAGCTTTAAAAGCTTATCAAAATCATCCGGCACTTTCCCGCCATACTCTTCCTTTATCATTTTCATGCAGGCGCTGATATCCCTTGCTTTACTTTTTCCGAGGCCGCACGGCCTTACGATTCTCTCAATATCCTCCGCGGCCGCAGCCGCCAGCGCATCCACATCCGGGTACTTTGCGTACAGCTCCTCTGTCACCACGTTGACTCTGGCATCCGTACACTGGGCTGCCAGACGGACGCTTACCAAAAGCTTCCAGGCATCGTCATAATCCAGCGTGCATCCCGCATCAGGATATTCTGCCTTCAGACGCTCAATCAGCTTCAGAGCCAGCTCCTTTTTTGCCTTATCGGCTTCCTTTTCCATCGTTCCTTTGTATTTCCTTTCCTCTGTTCCATAGTCTGCATTATACACTTTCTCCCTGCCCTCTGTCATCCCTTTTTTATATCTTGTTCATATCTTTTCTATCTCCTCAACCAGCTCTGACATATTTTTATAAGTAACCGTCCTTCCGTCCGCGGACAGGGATACCCCATATTTTTCCTCCCTCAGTACAGCGTCTGCCGCGCCGTCTTCCATAAGGTATGCCTCACAACTAAATATCAGAATATCCGGCTCATATATTTTGCCAAGCAGCGCCGTTTTATTTTTATTAACTCTTTGCTCTTCGGATAGATACAGACTTAACGGAATATAGTTGTCATTGATAAATTTTTCAGCGAAGGTTTCTGTATGATAGCCTTTTCCTCCTAATATTGTGTTCAGCTCCTTCAGGTGACTGTCTCCTAAGTCTGCCAGTATAACAAAAGGAAGCTCCTCGTTCTCCGGACACAGCTCCGCCCGCAGCTTTTCCGGATAAACCTTTGACCTGGCATTTCTCTTTATTTTTTCCATCAGACGGGAAAAGGAATCTATTTTTCCGCCCTCTGCCAGCCGTATAATAGTTCCCGCCATAACAGGCGCCGCAAAGCTGTTGGCATGAAATGTATGTATCTTCTCCCCGGAGGGCCCGGTGAATACATACTCTCCTCCGGCAACAATACTGTTTTCTGCCCGCAGCCCAATATGATCCTGACATAAATATTCATTATTTTCTAATACCGCATGCCGGTCCTTACGCACTCCAATAACGCCGGCCTCTGCTGCAGGAAATGTAATAACATTCCAATTATGAAAAGCCGCGACTATAACGGCCTCTCTTCGGACTAATTCCTTTATCTCTCTTCTGAAAACCTGATAGCTGTGATAATTAATTGTCCCGATACTCATATGAATAAAATATTTCCGTCTGTCCAGACACCACCTTAACGCCGTTCTTACTCTTTCCGGCGCGCCTTCCCCGCTGTCATCCAATACTTTTAAATCATATATTCTGACATCCTCTTTTAAAGTATTTAAGATCGCGGCGCTTATAGTCGCATGCGAAACCGCATTTTCCCATGCATCCTCTCTTTCCGCAACAGTTCCATCCTCGGCAGCTATAAATTTCTGTATGTTTTTTGAAACGGGAAGTATACCGGTCCTTATGCCGTCATCCAGAAAAACAATTTCCTCAACCTTCATAATATATTTTCC
>VSNE01000084.1 GCA_009774155.1 Lachnospiraceae bacterium | reverse complement strand
GATTGAGAGGATTCCGCCTGTAACCGGAAAAATTCTGACATGGATCTGTGTGGCGCTGATGGCCTGCGATATTGTCATATCCGCTATGGCAATGATCCGCTATGTGGAGCGGTCTCAGGGAATAACGGCCCGAAATGCGGTGGATCAGTTTGTGGATTATCAATATCCGGACAGCTTTATTGAATGGATTTGGCCGAATCTCAGGATCGAGTAGCCCCAAAGGGGAGTTTTATTCCTGCGGGCAATGAGTCAGGCGGATGCGAAGCATCCATTTGGCGAATGCCGCGAGGGTCAAATACCCCGCGGCTCTGCCGCGTTGTAAGTCTGATGCCCCGTCAGCCTGCTGCGGGGTTTGGACTTAATAAGGTTTATCTGAAAGGAACAAAGTATGGCAAGTATTAAAGATGTGGCGAAAAAGGCGGGAGTCGGGGTGGGAACAGTTTCCCGGGCGATGAATGGAACAGGATATGTATCTGCAGAGACAAAGAAGAAAATCGAAGAGGCGATTGACGAACTGAAATATAAACCGAATGAGCTGGCGCGGAACCTGTTTCGGAGCCGGACGGGAATTATCGGAGTGGTGATCCCGAACATCGAGCATCCTTTTTTTTCACGGCTGATAAAGCATATTGAGATCGCATTGTACCAGTATGGCTATAAGACAATGGTGTGCAATACCATCGGAAACAGCAACCGGGAGCAGCAGTATATGGATATGCTGGAACGGAACATTGTGGACGGAATTATTACAGGAGCGCATTCACTGGGAGATGAGGAGTATCTGCGGATACAGAGGCCGATTGTTGCAATCGACAGGGATTTGGGTCCTACGATCCCCCTGATTCATTCCGATCATGCCAAGGGCGGGCGTCTGGCGGCAGAATTGATGATACGTTCAGGATGCAGAAATGTGCTGCAGATCAGCGGCTCCATGATAGTAAATACCCCGTCCAATATGCGTCACATCACCTTTAAGGAAACGCTGGAGAAGCACGGGATTAAAGTCACAAGCGTCGAGGGCGCCTGGAATATGCTCAGCTATGAGTATTATCAGGATATTGTGAAAAGAGTAGCGGAAGAATATCCGGATGTGGACGGAATGTTTTCGGCGGACATGTCAGCGGTATGCTATTTGAATATGGCGCTTGAGAAGGGGATTAAAGTACCGGATGATCTGAAAATCGTAGGATATGACGCCACGTTTGTGACGAAGATGACAGCCCCTAAAATAACGGCAATCGATCAGGACATCAGCGGACTGGCAAAATGCTGTGTGAAAACGATTATGGATCTGATAGAAGGAAAAGAGAATATTAATTATCACCAGATACTGGATGTGGAGATCTGCATGGGAGGCACGACCATATAACCGTTTACGCGCACTTTTCCTCTCCGCCCGCAGGGAGCCTTTTGGATTTTAAATTACATTTGGCGGAAACTTGAGTGGAAAGACACTTGTAAAACCGGTTCCATATTGTTATAATTGCCCTATTATAATAACAGGAGATGATAATATGAAATTTTTACAGGAAGACACCCCGATTACCGCCCTTTTGACTCGTTTTATGGATTTGATCCTGGTCAATGTCCTTTTTGTGCTGTGCTGCGTCCCGATCCTCACGATTGGGGCCTCTTTTACCGCCATGTATGATGTCTGCATGAAGCTGGCGCTCCGTGAAAATGTTAAAATCCTTTCTGACTTCTTCGGGAGCTTTGCCCGAAACCTGAAAAGAAGCACTCTGCTTTACTTCCTTACCGTGGCCGCAGGCATTTTTCTGATTATAGATTTCCGGTGCGCTGTGCTGTGGGAGACCTCCTTCAGGTCCCTGTTTCAGATTGTGATCCTGTCCGTCGGTTATTTTTACATAGCGGTGGCAAGCCATGCCTTTCCGGCGCTTGCCTACTTTCAGGCTCCGGTCGTTCCCACTGTCCGGCATGCGTTTGTCCTTGCCATGAGAAATGGTATTTATACAGTTTTTGTCATGCTGATGGATCTTCTGCCCCTCTTAATACTTTTCCTGGCGCCTGTGCTGTTTTTCCGGATTCTTTTAGTCTGGATGAGTTTCGGGTTTGCGCTTCTTGCGTATCTGAATTCTCTTCATCTGGTACGGCTGTTTGACCCTGAACGTGTGAAGGAGCTGGAGGAAGAAGAAAAAGTGTAGAATATCGGCAAATTGCATAAAATCCGCTTTTGTTTCTTGTATAGTTCTTACATATTTTTAACTTTCAGTGAAAAATCATGAAAATTTCTTGACAATTAAGCCAATAAGATGTATCTTATAACCAACATATGGAACCGGTACCACATCTAGAAAAGCCCCACGGAAATATCCGTGAGGTATCATTTAGGGAAAAGATGGAACGGGTTCCATAAAAAGAGCAGACGCTCAAATAAAAGGAGGAAAAACTATGAAAAAAATGATGTGTGCAGGCCTGGCGATGACGATGGCGTTATCCTTGACAGCATGCGGCGGATCTGGCGGAGGAAACACCGCCAGTACTTCAGGCTCGGGAGAGAGCAGCGCGGCGGCGGACGGCGGCGCAACAACCCTGACCATCTGGCAGCCCAGCGACAAAGAGTCCATTGAAAACTGGTGGGTGGAGAAGCTGGATGAGTGGAATGCCGCTCACCCGGATATCCAGGTATCCCGTATTGCGATTGACCGTTCCGATTCTTACGCTTACGACAACAAGGTTGCGACCGCAGTGACTTCCAATGATCTGCCGGACATCCTGTTCGTGGACGGTCCGCAGGTTTCCTATTATGCTGCGAATGGGATCACCGTTCCTATCACGAAATATTTTGAGGATACGTCGGACTTTGTGGGTTCCACCGTTGCCGAGTGTACTTATGATGGAGAGCTGTACGCTATTTCCGCTACAGAATCCTCTGTTGCGCTGTATTATAACAAAGATTATCTGACCGAATGCAACTATGATGTTTCCAAGCTGGAGTCCTATACGGCAGAGAATCCGATGACCTGGTCTGAGTTTGAGGAGCTTGCTAAGCAGTGTACCACCGACAGATATGTGGGTACGCATATCGTTATGGATCACGGCGAAGGCCTTCCCTATGCGCTGGAGCCTATGTATATCTCCAACGGCAAGGACTACATTTCCGATGACGGCTCAACCGCGCAGGGTTATGTCAACAGCCCGGAGGCCGTTGAGACAACAGCGTTTCTTGCAGGCCTGATTGCGAAAGGCTATGCGAATGTGGACCCGATTACGGACGAGTTCCTGAATGGGGCATGCGCTACTGAGATCCAGGGCTCCTGGGATGTGACGGTTCTGGAAGACGCTGCATTCGAGTGGGGCGTTACATATTATCCGGTTTCCGACAAGACGGGAACTCCGGTTTCCCCGTGCGGCGACTGGGCGGCGGCGGTTACGAACAACTGCTCCAATGTGGATGCGGCAGGCGAGTTTCTGCAGTGGCTTATGAGCACCGAGAATGTTGCCTCCTACGCGGCGGCTATCTCCAAGCCCGCTTCCCGTACCTCCGCATATGAGGATCCGTCCATGGCAGTGTATAAGGAGTATCCGCTTTCCGTCTTTGTGGAAGAACTGCGGAATAATGCGTCCCCGCGTCCCCGTACTCCGTCCTATGCGACATTCTCCGCGGACTATGCAGAGGCGATGACCAATATCTTTGCCGAAGCGGCTTCCAACGGCGCGGTGGAAGAGAGCTATATTCAGGAACAGCTGGACAATGTGGCGGCAAGCTTTGAAGAGGACTACAACACCTACTACGCACAGTAAATGTCTGCCCGGCCTACGGTCTTCCCTGATGCGGCGGAATGCATAATCAGGGAAGACGCCCGCCGGAAGCAGCGCTGACCGTTGATTTATACAAATCCTGTTTAAATTAAAGAAGGAGAAGTGTTATGTCAAAAAAAATTCAACTGTCGCCAAGGAAAAAAGATGAACAGATCGCTGCCTATGTCTTTAGTGTCCCTGCCGTCTTTTTACTGGTTGCTTTCATGGTCGTACCGATGATTTATACGGTCTATTACTCCGTATTCCAATATCAGGTTATGCGGCCGAATGATATTTCGTTTATCGGTTTTGCCAATTATATCAAGCTGTTTGCCGATTCGGACTTTTGGCTGGCGCTGAAAAATACGGTTTATTTTACAATAATCGTAGTTCCCGTGCAATGTGCGCTGGCGCTGGCTCTGGCAATGCTGGTTTCCAAAAAATTCCGCGGCGTATCCATTTTCCGCACGATGTATTTCAGCCCGCAGCTTACCTCCATGGTTGTTATCTCCGTTTTGTGGACGGTGCTTTATAATTCTAATCCCAATACGGGGCTTATTAACTCCATACTGGCAGGCATGGGAATGGAACCAATTAATTTCTTAAGCAATCCAAAGACAGCAATGAATGCGATTATCTTCATGTCTGCCTGGCAGGGCGCAGGATATCAGATGATGATCTTCCTTGCCGGATTGCAGGGAATTCCCGGCGAGCAGTACGAGGCGGCGTCTGTAGACGGCGCGACGCCGGTGCAGCGTTTCCTTTATGTCACGCTTCCGAACCTGAAGGGGACAATCGTATATGTGATTACGATCACCATGATTCAGGCTATGAAGCTGTTCACACAGCCGTATGTTATGACCCAGGGCGGCCCTCAGAATGCCACAAAGACAATGGTGTATTACATCTATACCCAGGGCTTCCAGAAAGGAAACTTTGGATACGCCTGTTCTGCCGCTGCAGTGTTCTTTGTAATTGTGGTTGCCATGTCCCTGATTATGCAGAAAATTACGGCTGACGCTTAAGAAAGGAGGCGCCGCGTTATGAAATCAAAAAAAGCATCTGCTTTTATGAGTAAATTTCTGTTTTACTTTGGCAATATTGTGATCGGCATCATCTTTGTCTCGCCGCTTATCTGGATGATTTCCGCCTCTTTAAAGCCGGAATCCCTGATTTTTGCCAATATGAATTCCATCACCACGTTTCTCCCGGCACAGGCTTCGCTGGACAACTATTTTGAAGTGTTCCGCCGGATTAACATGGTAAATGTGTTTAAAAACACAATTCTGTATATTGCATTGATTTTGATCTTTGACCTGATCGTCAATTCGATCTGCGGCTATGCTCTTGCGAAATTTGAGTTCCGGGGCAAAAAGATGATTATGACGCTGGTCGTGGCATTGATGGTTATGCCAATGGAGGCGATCCTTCTGCCTCTGTACATCGAGATGTCCCAGTTAGGCTGGGTCAATACTCTGCAGGCGCTGGTAGTGCCGTTCATTGCAAAATGCTTCTCTTTGTACATGTTCCAGAATTTCTTCCGCGATATTCCCAATGACCTTTTGGAGGCGGCGGCGATTGACGGAAGCAACCCGATTGGCACCTTCTTCAAGATTGTAATGCCAATTTCCAAGACAGTCTATGCGACCGTATTTATTCTGGATTTTGTCGCTCACTGGAATGACTTTATGTGGCCGTTCCTCGTCATGACCGGAGAGGATAAACGTACCATTCAGCTGGCGGTTCAGTCCTTCTTCAGCACCAGCCCGGTCCACTACAGCGCAATTATGGCCTCTCTGGTAGTTTCTGCAATCCCGATGATCGTTATGTTCATCTTTATGCAGAAGTATTATGTTGAAGGTATTGCATCCTCCGGCATTAAAGGCTGATGTCAGACTGTTATTTTTTCTTATGTCCGCAGGCAGACTTTCACGAAAACCTGCCTGCGGATATTCTCTGTTTGACAAAATTTAGCAGATCCGATACTATTTACATAAAGTGAGGTTTGAAAAATGAGCAGCAAAAGCCTGCAGCAAGCAAGAAATTATGAAAAAATTTATGGCGGTAAAATCGGGGAGGAAGAGCGTCCGCTGTTTCATGTATCCCCCAAAATCGGATGGATGAATGATCCGAACGGCTTTTCCTGGTATCAGGGCGAGTATCATTTGTTCTATCAGTACCATCTTTTCAACACCAGCTGGGGCCCCATGTACTGGGGACATGTCAGGACAAAAGACTTTGTGCAATGGGAGTGGCTCCCCACCGCCCTGGCGCCTGATACGGAATATGACAATGCCGGATGCTTCTCCGGCAGCGCCATGGAGCTTCCTGACGGGAGACATATGCTGATGTACACCGGCGTACAGGAATGGAAACGGGAGGACGGCTATACGGAGAGCCGCCAGGTACAGTGTGTCGCCTTCGGCGATGGCGCCGACTACGAAAAATATGAGAAAAATCCAATTCTAACCCAGGCGGATCTCCCTGAAGGCGGCAGCGCGGAGGATTTTCGCGATCCTAAAATCTGGCGCGATGAAAAGGAAAACCGCTACTATGCCGTTATCGGCAACCGCCCGGCAGACGGCAGCGGTTCTATTCTCCTTTTTAGCAGTGAAGACACTCTTCACTGGGAGTTTGTCACGGTGCTGGACAACTGCAAAAACCAATACGGAAAAATGTGGGAATGCCCGGATTTCTTTATTTTGGACAATGTTGCGGTAATCCTGACTTCACCCCAGGAGATGAGGGCAAGGGGGATGGAATTCCACAACGGAAACGGAACCATCTACATTACCGGAAATTACGATCCCGAAACCCACAGATTTGACCGCACAGAAGTCCGCGCGATTGATTATGGGCTGGATTTCTATGCCCCTCAGACCGTTCTGACTCCGGACGGACGCCGGATTATGATTGGCTGGATGCAGTCCTGGGAGACCAGCCACAGCCAGCCCCACGGCTCCAAATGGTTTGGGATGATGACGATTCCGCGGGAGCTTCATATCATAAACGGACGGCTGATCCAGAATCCGGTGCGGGAGCTCGAGCGCTACCGAAGCGAACCGGTGCTTTACCGTGATGTGGATGTGCGGGAGCGTATACAACTGCCGCAGGTGTGCGGACGCTCCCTGGACATGACTGTGCGTGTACGTCCTGCGGGAGAGAAGCTCTATGAGAACTTCACCATTAAAGTGGCAAAGGATACGGAGAACTACACGGCCATCAGCTATACGCCGGGCAGCAGCATCCTTCGTTTTGACAGGAGCAATTCCGGTTTCCGGCATGATATTATCGCTTCCCGCGAAGTCCTGGTCCGCAACCAGAGCGGCGAGCTGAGCCTTCGGATCATTATGGATCGGTTTTCTGTGGAAATTTTTGCAAACAATGGAGAGCAGGCAATCTCATCCACCATCTACACCCCGCAGGATGCAGCGAGCATCTCTTTTGAAGCCAATGGGATGGCGATCATGGACGTAGAAAAGTATGACATTGTAATCCCCCGGAAGCAGGATACAAATCCGGAATAAACGATACGTTATCAGACCGGTCAGAGACCGCCGCGTTCTGCGGCAGTCCCTGGCCGGCTTTTAGATCCTCCGGCAGTTTCCATAGAAATTTCTGTAAAATTCAGACATCAGTTAATTTCCCCTAAAACAATAATCTTTTATCGTAAAACGATAAAAACATATTGACATTTCTTTTTTGTGGGCTTATGATATCCGTAAAGCATCAAATATGGAGGAAACAGCTATGAAGCAAAAAGAAATGTCGGGATATTTGAAAGTGATTACCGCGGGCGTAGGCATCCTGCTTCTGGTCTTTGTTCTGTGGTTTCTGCCGCTGGTACTGAAGGAGCCTCTGACAAGGATCGCCGGAAGCTCCGGTTATCGCGGCGTCTGCAAGGTAACAGCTCTGAGCGCTGTACCGGCTGTTATGTGCCTGATAAGGTTTTGGGGAATCTGCGGGAGCATCGGACAGGATCGGTCTTTTTCCATGGAGAATGCCGTAAGACTGAAGAAGATGAGCCAGTATATGCTGCTGGATGCAGTACTCTATACGGGATTCCTTGTATGGTTTTTTACTGCAGGCTGGTACCAGGGCGCTGCCTGGCTGGTATTTCCGATTCTTCTGGCTGTTTTTATTTCTGTGGCTCTGACTGTGCTGTGCGCGGCGCTTTCTCATCTGGTGCAGAATGCCAGCGAGCTGCAGGAGGAACAGGAGCTGACGATCTGAGGAGGAAGGGGAAAAGATGGCGATTATCATTAACATCGATGTGATGCTGGCAAAGCGGAAGATGAGTGTCACTGAGCTTTCGGAACGGGTCGGAATCACCATGGCAAATATTTCCGTGCTGAAAAACGGCAAAGCAAAGGCGATTAAAATCAGCACACTGAACGGCATCTGCCGGGCGCTGGACTGTCAGCCCGGGGATATTTTAGAGTATGTGAAGGAGGATTAGGAGAAATGAAGCATATGTATCAGGACGGCTTGCCGTATACCCGCGGGTCTGTTTTTCCGAAAAATGAACCAACGGACCGGATATTTGCTTTTGTTTATCTGCTGGTAGGCTATGGCTTTGTCTATATGTTTATGGATGCGGCCGACACATGGGTACTGTCTGTATATACAGTTTTTTATGCGGCAGTTGTGCTGCTGTATCTTCGGGGAAAGAACATTCATCCCTCAAAAGAGAGCTGGTTCTGGCTGGGAGTTCTTTTGGCAATCGGAATCCCGTTTGCATTCTGGTCTGTTTTGTCTGTTTTCCAGATTCTGGCTCTGATGGCAGTCGCCGCTTACTGGACGCTTGCTGCGTCGGGGAGGCTTATTTTTCAGAACCGTACCTCTCAATGGGTGTTTTTTGACGGATGGAATGCTCTGGAGGTGGTTCCATTCTGCAACTTTGCCTGCCAGATGCAGGTTCTTGCAGGCAGCTTATCCGGCGGAGGAGAAAAAAGAGACAAACAAAGCAGGTCCGGCTCCATTCTGCTGGGGCTGGTTCTTGCGGTACCTATGCTGCTCATTATTCTGCCGCTTCTTTCCGACGCGGACGCGGGGTTTGAGCAGATAGCAGGGAGCCTGGCCGGTTATATTCAAAGGCACCTGCTGTCGATCATTTTACGGATGTTTCTGGCCCTTTTAGTATCCGCTTATCTTTACGGATTGATTTTCGGCGGTATTCATGGAAGAAACACGGACAGAATCCATACAGAGGAGCTTCAGAAAATAGGAGAGGAGATACGGCTGGTTCCGGACACGGCGGTCTGTACGGCATTGGCGGTTATCTGTCTGGTCTATACATTGTTCATGGGCATCCAGGGAAATTATCTGTTTGCCGCCTTTACGGGGAGCCTTCCTCAGAATTTTACTTATGCCGAATATGCCAGAAGAGGATTCTTTGAATTATGCCGGATTGGGGCATGGAACCTGATGATTCTGTGGCTTTCAGGGATGTTTTCCAGAAGCAGAAGCCATGAGCACAGAGGGCTTTCTTTTTTTACCGTGCTGCTGTCCGTATTAACACTGCTTCTGATTGTCACGGCGGCCGGTAAGCTGGGACTGTATATCAGCGTCTACGGACTGACTGTATACCGGATTGTGCCGATGATATTTTTGATCTGGATGGCGGTTGTGTTTGTCTGTATGGTGCTGCGGCAAAGACGGGAATTTCCAATGACGCGGATCTGTGTAATGGCGGGAGCGGCGCTGTTCTGCCTGCTGTGCATATTTCCGGTGGAGCACTGGAGCGCCCTGTATAATGA
>VSNE01000083.1 GCA_009774155.1 Lachnospiraceae bacterium | reverse complement strand
CTTACAAATAATACAGACAATACAATTACTGAAACGGAGTATTGTATGCTTGCTTATGATATGAACGGTGTGCCTTTGAAATTGTATTGGAATTTTTTAGACAGCAGCGCGGAATGTAGTTATGATTATGTTGTCAAAACAGACAATGTAAATCTTTTGCCTTGCCAAACAGAAAACTATAATGGAGGTTGGTCATTGTATGACGGCGAAAAAATGACAGACTATCCTCAGGTTGGAAACGGAGAAGCTAATCAGGTAGCATATTCTCTGTTTTGTCTAAAAGAGGTAGTTTTTGAGAATGGTTCTGTATGGAGTAACCCAGACTATAATGATTTTTTCAAAACTTATGCAGGCAGGCAGACAGATGTTAATACTTTACAGAACTATTATCCATACACATATAATTTGAAAACAGATAAAGATTTATAATGTTCCGAATTTAAGAAAAGGTATTGAGGAAAAATAAAGTTATTATATAAGCAAAAAAAAACGAATATTTTTTACTTTTGGGCAGCGATTATCTTAACAGAAAATCAGCTGCCTTTTTTATTTTCAGAAATCGTCAACACAGAACAGAAAGAACGAGAGATCAGAAATGATTGAGAACAAAAAAGAAACGCAAAGCCGAGAACCCACTCCCCCGCAGTCCACTCTTACTAATGCCGAAAATGAAAGCAAGAGCGGTACAGAATGACAAAGGCGAGGACACTGGAAAGCCAAGGTAACGTATTCCTCAAAGCTTTTGGGATTTTTAAGAAAATCATCTTCCAGCCCTTCAAAATTTTTAATGCAATGCAGATAATGAAATTTTTCCCACTTTCAGTTATTCCTGTAATGTGCAGACAAAAACCCACCGCACCGGCAGAACACCGTCTATCTTCCAGATATCCATTTAACTCTCCCCTATAGTAGTCTCGTTTTCCTGCCGCGGCACACGAAAAGTATTTTAATCATAATAAAAACTCCTCCTCGTCATATTTTTTATCATATGTCTTGTCACATGTATCAAAACATGCTATACTTGCAAAAGCACGCCGGATAAACAGTTCTAACACAGACGGCGCAGAAAACGCCGCGGGAAGGGCCGCGGCAGAATCGAGGAAAACATGACAATACAGGATGAAATACAGATCCTGAAAAAGGAAAAAGATGCCGTCATCCTGGCCCATTACTATGTGCGGCCGGAGGTGCAGAAGATTGCGGACTACATAGGCGACTCCTTCTATCTGAGCAAGATCGCCGAAAAACTTCCGAATCGAACCATCGTCTTCTGCGGCGTGTCCTTCATGGGCGAAAGCGGAAAGCTTTTAAGTCCTGATAAGCTGATACTGATGCCGGAGCCGGAAGCAGACTGCCCTATGGCCCACATGGTCGCAAAGGATGAGGTGGACAGAGCCCGGAAAACCTATGACAATCTGGCAGTGGTCTGTTATATCAACTCCACCGCGGAGATCAAATCCTGGTCCGATGTGTGCGTCACATCCGCCAATGCAGTAAAGATTGTAAAAAATCTGCCGAATAAAAACATTCTCTTTATTCCCGACAAAAATCTGGGCCGCCATGTGGCTGAACAGGTTCCGGAAAAAAATGTCGTACTGGTAAAAGGCTTTTGTCCGGTTCACGAGCATATAAGCGCGGAGGAGATTGCATCCCTCCGGAAGGCCCATCCTGCAGCGGAGGTTCTGGCCCATCCGGAATGCGGGAAGGAGGTCTTGAAGCTCTCTGATTATATCGGCTCCACCTCCGGAATCATCTCCCGCGCTTCGGAAAGCAGCAAAACAGAGTTCATTATTGCCACTGAGACCGGAGTCCTTTATGAGCTTCAGAAGAAAAATCCCGGGAAGCATTTTTATTTTCCGAAAACAAAGCCTGTCTGCATGGACATGAAGAAAATTACTCTGGAAAAGGTGCTGCATGTATTGCAGACCGAAAAAAACAAGGCACAGGTTTTCGGCGAACTGGCAGAGTCATCCAAAAAGCCGCTGAAGCGGATGCTGGAGCTGGCACAGTAGCTTCGGAGGTGATAGCAATGGCAAAACATTTATATTATAATGTGGTAATCGCAGGCTGTGGCGTGGCCGGGCTTTATACGGCGCTCAATCTTCCGTCTGAAACGCGGATTCTTATGCTCTGCAAGGAGGATCTGGAAAGCTGCGACTCCATGCTGGCCCAGGGCGGCATCTGCGTCCTCCACGATGAACAGGACTATGATTCCTTCTTCGAGGATACTATGAAGGCCGGACACTATGAGAACCGGAAGGAAAGTGTAGATATTATGATCCGCTCCAGCAGACAGATCATTGACCATCTTCTGGAGCTGGGCGTAAGATTTGACAGCAACCCGGACGGAAGTTTACAATATACAAGAGAAGGCGCGCACTCCCGGCCCAGACTCTGCTTCCACGAGGATATCACCGGAAAGGAGATCACGACGACTTTACAAAGGCACGTGCGCGCGCTGCCGAATGTGACGATTATGGAATATACAACGATGACGGATATTCTGACGGAAGCCGGAACACGGCAGGATGCGGCGGAACGGAGCCCATTCGGGACATCCGCGGACAGCAGAACAATAGGTGTTGCGGCAAAGACGGATGGTCTGTTTTACTGCACCGGCATCATCGCAGCATCTGCAAAGGGCGAAACCCTGTACATTCATTCCCATGACACCGTCATGGCCACCGGGGGCATCGGCGGGCTGTACGAACACTCCACCAATTTCCCATGCCTGACCGGAGATGCTCTGGAGATTGCGAAAAAACACGGCGTGGAGCTGGAGCACACCGATTATGTGCAGATCCATCCAACCAGTCTCTACAGCGGGAAGCCGGGCAGAAGCTTTCTGATCACCGAATCTGCCAGGGGAGAAGGCGCTGTCCTTCTGAACAGCAAAAAAGAACGCTTCGTGAACGAGCTGCTCCCAAGAGACGTGGTCACCCAGGCTATTCTGCAGGAAATGAAAAAAGAAGGAACCAGCCATGTATGGCTCTCTTTTGCGGCCGTTTCCGAAGAGACCATAAAAAATCATTTTCCGCACATCTATGAAAAATGCCTGGAAGAAGGGTACGATATTACAAAAGAACCCATTCCCGTGGTGCCCGCGCAGCATTATTTTATGGGCGGCGTCCATGTGGACAGCAATTCCGAGACCACCATGAAACATCTCTACGCAGTAGGGGAAACGAGCTGTAACGGTGTCCACGGGAGAAACCGCTTAGCCAGCAACAGCCTGCTGGAAAGCCTTGTATTCGCAAAAAGAGCGGCTGATAAAATCGCAGCCGGACAGAAAGGAAGTTTTAAACATGAATCCAATTACCATGCAGCTTGTTGCTGATAAATATATTCGTCTCGCACTGGAGGAGGATATCCACAGCGAGGATGTAACGACCAACGCGGTGATGCCGGAATATAAGAAAGGCGAAGTGCAGCTAATCTGCAAGGAGGACGGCATCATCGCCGGACTTCCGGTGTTCGAGCGCGTCTTCACCATGCTGGATCCGGACACCGAAATAAAATTCAATGTAAAGGACGCAGACCCGGTGACGAAAGGCCAGCATCTGGCAACCCTCACCGGCGACATCCGTGTCCTGCTCTCCGGCGAACGGACAGCGCTCAATTACCTGCAGCGCTTAAGCGGCATCGCCACCTACACGAATACGGTGGCGGGCATGCTGAAGGGAACGAATACCACACTGCTCGATACGAGAAAAACCACTCCCTGCATGCGGATCTTTGAAAAATACGCAGTGAAAGTAGGAGGCGGCTCCAACCACCGCTACAATCTGTCCGACGGCGTTCTTCTGAAGGACAACCACATTGACGCAGCCGGAGGCGTGAAGGAAGCTGTCCTGGCCGCCAAGGCATACGCGCCGTTTGTGCGTAAGATTGAAGTGGAAGTGGAAAATCTAGACATGGTAAGAGAGGCGGCGGAGGCCGGCGCAGACATTATCATGCTCGACAATATGACTCCGGAGCAGATGGCCGAGGCAATTCATATCATCGACGGCCGCGCGAAAACCGAGTGCTCCGGCAATATCACCAAAGAAAATATCAAAACGATCACCGATCTGGGTGTAGATTATATATCCAGCGGCGCGCTGACCCATTCCGCACCGATTCTGGATATCAGCCTGAAGCATCTCAGGGCAGTGGAAAATTAATATTATTTCGGGAAAAGAAAGGACGGCGGCAGCGATGAACGGAGCAGCAAGAAGAAAACACATTCTGACAATGATACGGGAGGCGCCCAGACCTATATCGGGCGGCGCGCTTGGCCGCGAGACCGGTGTCAGCCGTCAGGTCGTGGTGCAGGATATCGCCCTGCTCCGAACCGAGGGCTATCCCATCGTGGCTACTGCCAGAGGCTACATCCTGAACGAACCAAAGCAGGCGGTCCGCCTGTTCAAGGTACATCACACCAACGAGCAAACCGAGGAGGAGCTGACCACGATCGTCGATCTGGGCGGCTCCATCCTGGATGTGATGGTCAACCACCGCATTTACGGAAAAATTTCCGCCCCGCTGAACATTAAGAACCGGCGCGACGTGCAGCTTTTCATGAACGATCTTCGGGCCGGCAAATCCACACCCCTTTTAAACGTCACCTCCGGCTATCATTTCCATCATATCTGCGCCGGACAGGAGGAGATTCTGGATGAGATTGAGGAGGCTTTGGAAGAAAAGCATTTTCTGTCGGAGCTTCTTCCATATGAAAGAGAAGCGGCTGCCGAAGGATAGGCCGCCATGTTTTTCTTCCGTATATTTCTTATAACCGTTGAGTTTTCAGCCCCCAGAGAATGGAAAGCTGTTAAATTTTTTTCAACTCCGGGTAGTAAGTAATCGGTATTTGCTTATCCGCATGCTCCCCAATAATCTTTTCCATCCAAATCATACTGTACCAGCGGCCAAACTTATACCCGCACTTGTGGAACTCGCCTACTTTCACAAAGCCCAAATGGGCATGAAAGTCTGCGCTATTCGTAGTCAGATATTCATCGTTGACTTCCGGATAGCCAATGCAGGCATAAAGATTAAGAATACCCATTTTCCGCAAACCAGCTTCCAATGCTTCATAAAGCTTTCTGCCCATTCCGCTTTTCCGTGCATTATGGTCAAGATAAACAGTCATTTCGCACGACCAGTCATATGCTGCTCTGCCAATAAATAATCCAGCATAAGCATAGCCTTGAATTATATTATCCTTCTCAATAACAAGGTATGGATAACGTTTCATCGTCAGCTCCATTCGCTCCTTAAACTTCTCGATAGACGGGGTATTATATTCAAATGTTATGGCAGTGTTTTTTACATAATAATCGTATATCTCCAGGATACGTTCAGCATCTGCCATTGCAGCGTTACGAACAGCAACCATGAGCGCAAACTCCTTTTCTTTATTACAAATTGCTTTTTTTATAAAAGGCTTTTATTGCCTGTCCGACAAACTCTGTCGCGCCTTCTCCATAAACCCTGTCCTGCGCTGCCTGAATTTCCGGGTTTGTACAATAGACGGCAGCCATCTCAAGCGCCATTGCCGTAACATCCGGCATCTGATACATCTGCTTTGTCACAAAGTCATATTCACCGACCAGCTCCTTTACTTCAAAAGAATTTACATCCTGGCCCTTCTTTTCTGACAGCCTTTTAATAATCTCTCCAAGCCGTTTCTGATAAGCCGGAAAAATTTCCGAATTTCCCGGATTTCTGGATACTTCCAACGCTTTTTCTTTGCTGCCGTACCATTCTACAATCTTCTGAAAATTTTTCTGAACAGCTTCGGTGGAAGCCTTTTCAAGAAAATTCTTTTTCCATGCTTCCATGCTGCCGTAATGCTCAATAAAAACAGCTTTCTGCTCCTCGCTCACATTTGCTTCCATAGAACGATACATATCCTCCAGTTCGGTCTTGCTGAATACTTCAAAATCCATTGCCTTGTCTCCTTTCAAAATTCTGTCAATGCTGGCAATCAGATGCTCCATACGTTCCTTCTTTGCCACCAGCATTTTCCTCTGCATCTGCAGAATCTGGTTTCTTTCAAGAGCCGGATTTTCTATGACAGTCTTGATTTCTTTCAACGAGATATCAAATTCCCGGAAAAATAAAATCTGCTGTAATGTTTCCAATGCTTTATCGTCATAAAGCCGATATCCCGCATCACTTTTATCCGTCGGTTTTAACAGTCCGATTTCGTCATAATAGTGAAGCGTGCGCACGCTGATACCTGTCAAATCTGATATTTCTTTTACTGTCCTCATAACTGTCAGCCTCCTGTTCCTGATATATTCACTTTAATCTATTACGCACCGTGAGAGTCAACAGGCAATTTCAAATGATTGCTCCTCTGACGCAATCAGCGCATTCATACACAAATTGCTATTTTCTGAAGCATTTGATTTCATATCTCAGATAGTCCAAATGGTTCAGTTTCTTTTCCTGAAAGTGGATTGTATCCAACAGGCTGCCGCGTTTCTGTTCCAAAATCCTGAGCCGTTCATCTTTGGTGTCAGCTCCCTGAAAAGCCAGTTTCATATATGTCTCTATTTCATCTTCACCGAACCCAATATCAGGAAGCGTCATGATCAGGCTTAGATATTCCAGATCACGGCTGTCATACTGCCGTGCTCCGATCACTTTTTTTACTGAATTGCCGCCTCCCCATCTTTCGTATTCCTCCAGTATTTTCCGGGGAATCTGATATTGTCTGCTCACCTCATTTATCGTCATACGCCCACTGTCTCCTTTCTGTCTCCTCTGTATCTGCTTTTTGGCATATATCTGCAGATTTATATGATTCCTGCAGTAAATAAAAAAATGCCTTCGGCATCTCAACTCCCCTGCCCCTCAATCTTGAGGGGGCTTGCTTTCTGCCTTACTTTGTCTCATAATAATCTCATGAATGTGATACAGAAGATGCTCAAAGATTACTATGAGATCATTGAATACGATCTAAAACCAAGACCTGTTGTCATGGAAAACATTGATAAAGTCATAGACTGCGGTGACCCTTCTTTTGGCGGCGCCATGTATGGCTGTCCCCACTGCGGTAATCTTAAATTTGTCCCTTTCCGCTGTCATTCCAAGTTCTGCCCTGCCTGTGGCACTAAATATTCCAACGACAGGTCTACTGCTATGTCCTTTAAACTCATCAATTGTACTCACAGGCATCTCGTTTTCACTATTGACGAGTCCCTCCGCCAGTTCTTCCTTGATGACCGTGCCCTCCTTAACTGCCTTTTTCAAGCAGTCTCTGATGTCATTAAAGAACTTTTCTTTTCCATGAATAAATCTAAAAATTTTGTCCCCGGCTTTATCTGTGTCCTCCATACCTTCGGCCGTCCTCTTGAATGGAACCCGCATATCCACTGCCTCCTTACACAAGGCGGATATTCCGATGACGGATTCTGGCGCACTGTCAAATACTTCAACTATTCCTACCTCCGTAAATCTTTTCAGACTGTCCTGTTAAATAAACTGGAGAAGCGTATCGGGCCCTCCTTCAAAAAGACCAAGTCTGAAATCTACCGTAAAGATAAAAATGGCTTCTATGTTTATGCCAAACCTAATCTCTGCGATCCTAAATCTATTGTTCATTATGTCAGCCGTTATCTTGGACGCCCTGTCATCGCCCTCTCCAGGATTGATTCCTATGACGGTGAAAATGTGACCTTCCATTATAATAAGCATGAAGATAACTCCTTCGTCAGAAGGACTCTTCCTGCCATCGACTTTATCAGCCTGCTCATCCAGCATATCCCTGAAAAGAATTTCAAGATGACCCGTTACTATGGGCTTTATGCCAGACATCGTGAAATGGATGAAAATCTTTACAAAGCTATCCATAAATCCAAGCACAGGATCATCCTCAGTTTCAACACCTGGCGCAATCGTTTTCTGTCCACTATGGGCTATGACCCCCTGCAATGTCCTGACTGCAAAAAAGAAATGCTCTTTCTTGAACTGTATTTTAAGCACAAACATGTCTCTCTGGAAGAATTATACGAAAGGACGATGGCCAAACATAAGATCCGTCCCCCTTCCCGTACTGCTTGACTTCTTTTCCCTTCTGTTACATACTGTACTTATCACAGATGGGAGGCTGTTCCGGATGGATCAGAAATTTATTGATGAACTCAGGCACAAATATATCAAAACTCCTCCAGAGGGAATGACACCCAGACTTGTCAGAAACATGACGGATTCTGACCTGCTGGATATGCATTACTTTTTAACCGAAGATGATGACTTCGATGGCGATGAATTTGAAGATGGCTTCTATATTGACCTCTTTTGATCACCGTCTGTTTTGTCCTGCCCGCTTCCAGCGGGCATTTTTAATCCAAAGGTTCTCCGAATGGAGAACTTTCCTTTAATACGAAAAAAGCACCAGCCCTTTCAGACTGATGCCTTATACAAACCGGAACTATTTACTCTTCCCCTTCCGGCTTCTCCAACCATATATCAGATTTTCGACCATCAATTTATAACTCTGTTATACCCATACAAAATTCTCTTTTCCCGCGCCAAGCTCAAAGTGGTACTTCACCAGCCCAGTATCAACACCGGAAAAAATGCCGTTATCACATCTGATCGACACTTTATTCCCCGAACCTGTTATCATAAATGCCTGTTTAGCCAGCGCTGTCGGTGCCAGAAGCGCAGCCTCGATCCCCTGCCTGAACCATTCAGGCTCATCTCCGCTGTAACTGCCCGTCTGCTCCGGTCCCTTGGTCTTATGAGGGGCTCCCTGTGTCTGCCCATACCCCACAGCCACCACGCCCACTACCCGGTTGCCATGAGATATTTCTGTCATCCGCTTTCTGTTAAATGTACCTCCTACCCACCATGTATTCAGCCCCAGCGTCTGCGCGTACAGCATCAGGCCAGCCCCGCAGTATCCAAGTCTCTCATCCAAATCCGGTGCATCCTTTCCAGCCATGACAAAAAAGTTCCGGACCCCCTTTGCCAGAACCAGTTTTATGACCGCGTTGAACGCGCTGCTGTCTTCCGTCTTAAGTTCTACAGCCAAGCCATAGGACTGATTCATTTTGTCAATATATCTGTCCAGTTCCTTCACCGTTTCTGCCGGCAGCGGCCGGTCCATATACCTTCGGACCATATGCCTTTGGCGCATAGCCTCCTTGAAATCCATGTTTATCCCTCCTTCAGATTCTGATTGATATTCTTGATCAGGCCGACCATAAATGAAACCGTCTCCTCAATCTCCTGTTGTTTCTGCACATCCAGCATATCCCCCGCAGCCTCGATGTATTCCTTTCTCTTCCATATTTTTCAATATGCGGGTTATTGCAGCCCTGTCCACAAGAAATTCCTTTGCAAGCTCATCCTGCATAATGCCGTCATTTTGATACAGATACCCAATATACATAAATTCCGTGGCATTGAGTTCTGTACCGGCAAACTCACGGTTTAAAAAAATATTAAACTGACGGTTTAAGATACCAATGCTCTTTCCAATCGAATACATAATACCTCTCCTGTTACAGATTATCTTCTATCCAGTCAAACAGCCTCTCCGCCGCCGATGCGTAGCATCCCATCTGCGTATGCGTCTGCCCCATAGTCTCATCATCAAAAAGCATATTTTTGAGAAGATTATGATATTCTCGAAATTCCTTATTACTAATCTCTGAAAAAGCTTTCATTACTCTTTTAGT
>VSNE01000082.1 GCA_009774155.1 Lachnospiraceae bacterium | reverse complement strand
ACACCTTGTATACAGTCTGTATCCAAAATGGAAGCACAGGATAGTATAGAGTTAGATAATAATATAATATGCTCTCCTGACGGCGAGCGAGAGAGCGAAAAACCGGAAAAAGAAACCGAAGTTCCGGAAGAAAAGACAGCTTTGGAGCAGGATGCAGAAGATTTTGAGATCATTTATAAGGTCTACCCGAAGAAGCGGGGGAAGTCAAAGGCTTTCGAGTATTACCTGGGATTCGTTGGCAAAGGCAGAAAGATAAACGGTGTCCGGTACAAGCTGAACCGCAGGCAGATATATCTGGCCGTCGCCGCCTATGTTCAGGAGAAGGAAGAAGCCGGAACGGATTTGCAGTTTTATCAGGATTTTTCGACCTTCATGAATAAAACCATCCTGGATTATCTGCCAGAGGAAGGAGGCGAAGCATGACACTCAATGCAGAACAGGCCCTTATCGGTGCTATGATGATAAATCCGGCAGCAGTAAAAGACTGTGGCGATCTCCGCCCGGAGATGTTCACGGACGACTTGAACGGTCGGCTGTACTTGGAATTTGTCCGGGCTTACGAGTTCGGCTACACGGCCAACCCGGTTACTTTTGCCAACGATCTGTCGGATATCCCCAAGGGCGAACTGATGAACCGCCTTGGCAGCTATATGGATGCAAGCATCACCAGCGCGGCAGCAGGACAGTATGCGCGAGCGATTATCTCCGCTTACAAGGTGCGTGAGGCGTCACGGGTCATCAATGCGGTGACCTTCCAGTCTGCCGGGATAGAACGCCAGATTGGGCAGGTGATGAACGATCTGGAAGCGGTCAGGGGAAGTGAGCGGACAAGCGTAAAGAGCCTTGCCCAAATTGTGGACGCGGTCTCTCCGGGGTACTTTACAGATCGGGAGCGCCCCCGTCTGTATACCGGATTCCAGAAGCTTGATGAATGTCTCGGAGGACTGGAAGGCGGCGACGTAATAGTGATTGGGGCGCGCCCGGCGGTTGGTAAGTCCGCACTGGTGACGCAGATATTGATGAACATGGGGAAGGCCGGCAAGAGGGTGTTGCTGTACAATCTGGAAATGAGAGAGGCACAAGTGTACGAGCGGATGGTCTCCCGCCTGTCAGGGATTCAGCTTAGCCGTATCCGGCGCGGGAAGTCGTTCCTTGGCGACGAAAAAGGACGGTTTACTGCTGCCAACGAAGGATTGAAAAAACTGGATATATGGGTCTCCTCAGGCACAAAGACAGTATCAGAGATCAGGGGCGAGTGCCGGAACATGGGGGCTGACTGCATCATCATTGATTATTTGCAGCTTGTCCGGGCAGACCGGCATTATTCCAACCGGTCAAGTGAGGTCGGGGACATTTCAAAGAGCATCAAGGCTTTGGCGATGGAGCTTAACTGCCCTGTCATCGTCCTGTCCCAGCTTAACAGACTGTCAGAAGGACGGGAGACGAAAGAACCCACCATGTCGGAATTACGGGAATCTGGGGACATTGAACAAGATGCATCTGTTATTATCCTTTTGTGGAACTGTGATGAAAAAGATGCGAGTAGAAAAGGCTTGAAAGTAGAGAAGAACAGACAGGGGGAGCGAAAAAAAATGCAGCTTGAATTTATTGGCGATTCTATGAGTTTCCGGGAGCTGGAAGTTGAAGATAATGATTTCCACAAGACACCTTTGAAAGTAACACCATTTGATTGATTGTAGAGGGCATGAAAAAGAGAGCATTTGAAGACTATGAGGAAATGGCACTGAATCTCCGAAAAGAGAAAGACAATATTTATTCATCTTTCGGGAGGAATGAGGAAAACAAAGAAGCGCAGGGAGGAAAAACAGAATGAGCGAAACAAACATGGAAAAGCAGCTTACCCGCATAGCGGACAGCTTGGAAAGTCTGGTGAACATCATGCGGCGTGCGGAGAGTCTGGCGCAGAATGTAGTTGCCAGCCAGAGGACGGGAAGTTATGGACGGAAGGACAAGCAGTAAACCGGAGGCACCGCGGACAGCCACCAACAGGGACATGGAAACAGAGTTCGCCTTTTTCGGTGAGGTCTGGACCTTCTTCAAGAAATATTATTTCCCCCGCCCGGATGAATCTTACTGGCGTGATCTGGTGGAGGAATCGGCGCAGATCAATGAAAAATATCACTGCGATTTGTGTCGTGACCTTCTGATTGCGGTTACAAAGGAACTTCAGCGGAGGGCCGAGAAGAAAGGGGGTGAAGCATGAGACGGTACAGGTTTACTGCAGATCAGGCAAAGGACCTTGCAAAAAAGATGGTGATTCTGGTGGATTCCAGAGAGAAACAGAACAGCCACATTCTGGACTATTTCAAACGTCAGAAATTTGACTGTCAGGAAACCAAACTGGACTATGGCGATTATTCGTTTATGATTCCGGAATCAGCAGCAGGGGAGGACATCTTCTTTCACCGGGATATTGTGGTGGAACGGAAAGCCAGTCTTGAGGAACTCTCCGGGAATCTGGCACAGGCGCGGGAGCGGTTTGAAAAAGAATTTCTGAGGGCCGGGAATGACGGCTGCAAAATCTATCTGATGGTGGAAGACCCGCGGGGGTATACCGGAATTATCGGACATGCCTATAAGACGCAGCTTAAGCCGGTTTCTTATATGGCATCATTGAAGGCATTTGAAGCGCGCTTCGGGGCGAATGTACAGTTTATCTCCCCGGAGTATGCCGGATATTATATCATCAGCACATTTACATATTTTTGCCGCGAGGCGTTGAAGTAGCGAAAGGAAGAGAATGGTGTTTGAAGTTTTAAGGACAGGAAAAGAAAATGCGATCCCGTCAGAATATTTACGTCAAATCTTGAAATTTAAATCAGTGCGGGAGCTGCAGAAGCAGATTCAGGCGGAGCGCCTGCAGGGAAAGGTGATCCTGTCAAGCAGCCACGCCCCGGGCGGATATTATCTGCCGGCGTGCAGGAGCGAGGCAAAAGAGTTTATTATGACGTTGGAAAACCGTGCAGGTGCCACGCTGGAAGCGATTCAGGGCGCGAAAGAATATTTGAAACAGTTGGACGATGAACAGGGAGGATTTGATTATGAGTAAAGCGATGGAGGAATTATTAACAGCGATTCGGCAGCGGGGAGACCTTGAAAAGCCAATGGTTAGCGTCAGAAGTCTTCTGAAGCAGGTGGACCGGGAAAATTATCTGGATATGTGTTGCAGCCGCCTGGCAGACAGTGACCTGCTGGATGGTGAGGATGCCTGTATTGACTTTGCAGATTTTCCCAATATCCGGTTATCAGCGGACGGCCTGCAGAACTGCAAGAGTATTCTGGAATGTTATATAAGCCGTGATCTGTTAAGACAAGTATATACGATCATGTGCAGGACCGAAAGGCTGAATTGCGCAATAAGCAACTATGCGGAGATACTCCGAAGAATGACGGCCTCCCAGCTTTTGAAAGCACACTTGGGAATGAAGCCGGGAGAAGATGCGGCGGTATACATCCGGGCAGAACTTTGGAGCCGCTCCATATTCGCGGAGATTGTGAGAAAAGTGCAATACGGCTGTACAAAGTTATATGTTCACATAAAGTATCACCGGATTTTCAGAGCCGCCAAAAATGCAGTCGCAGAGGGAACACTGTAGTGCCACCTGCTTCCACTCTCTCAAAATCATCGGCAGCAGGCGGCCCCGTCGTTGTTCCTGATTATAGCAGAAAGGACGGCGGGATACAATGGAACTTGTACTGCTACCGAGCAAAAACCGGATGGCGCGGTATATGCGGATTCAGAGCGTCATAACGACATGGGACCGGCAGGCGCGAGCATATCTGGCAGTTGTGACCTTTGAACTGACGAGGAATACAAGGGACTTCACCCCGCTGGGGCATAAGCTGTACGCCCGTAATGTGGAAACGCTGGCGCGAATGATACAGGACCTTGCTCTACTGTATGCGCCGTCAAAGGCTCTGGCTGTCTCCCTGCCGGACTTTGAGGCCGAGAGCCTGCATTTCTCCCAGATGCTGCCGGATGTGGCGGGAAAACCTCATAAAACCTGAATATTTGGCGATATGGGGCACTGGCCAGCGCCGGGGGGCGCTGTGTTGGCGCTCCCCTTCCGGCGGGGTGCGGTGTTGATATGCTGGGGATATGGAACCGGGCGCGGTGGACAGCGGAGCCGGGGGCTGTGATCTTCTTATCTGGTTCCGAAGCGGCGAGGAAGCGGCGGGAAATTGCACAAAATGCGCAGAAATGCGCACATAAAAAAGAGCCTGTCAGAATCGCACGAACTCCGAGAAATGCAACAAAATGCAACACAAAAAAAACGGCGAACAGAGAGCGAACAAAGAAGAATCAGCAATTTTGCAACACGAACACGGGCGCGGGCTGGATGCGCCTGGAATTTCTTGACACGATACGCGCGCGGCAGATCGGGGCCGCCTGCTGCCCGGTAGGGGAATTTATAGACACGATAACGCGCGCCTGTCCTGCTGCCGGAACGAATTTATTTACACGGATATGTGCGGGGGAAAAATCCGACATTTCGGACACCCTAAAAAGAATTTGTGAACACGAGAGCGCGCGGGAGGCATCCTTCATTTTTTGAGTCCTTAAAAGGGGTGTGTCCTGCTGTCGAAAGTGCCTCTCTGACGCGCTGTACGGCCCGTGGGCGGGCTTTAGAGCTTCAGGCGATAAATTGAAAGGAAAAAAGATAATATGGCTTATTCACTGTCACGATATGAGCAGGAGGTTATCATCAACTTTAATGCAGAGGAAGATACAGCAACGCTTTACACGGCGAACCCGGCATGGATACGGAAGCTTGACAGATTGGTGGAGCAGAACCCGGAGCAGTTCGAGATGTACCGGAAGGAGAAAATGGACGGGCAGATAATCTCGAAGGCGTACCGGTTCCCGAAAAGGTTTGTCTCTATCAGGTCGAAGGATAAAACTTCATGTATGACAGAAGAACAGAAGCAGGAAGCGGCGGAGCGGTTGAGACGGAGAAGAGAAGGTCTGTAATATCAATTCTACGGTGAGAAATCCAGCGTACAGGCTGGAACGGAGACCTTGAAAGCCTGCAAGGGTATATTTGTCTGCCTGTGGGCATAAAAACGGGAATTTAAGATGCAGGATTGAAGAAAAAGCGGCTCTATGGTAGAATGTGAGACAGGAAAACCAGAGAGCCGGGCGGCTTACCCTCTTCGGAGGGGCTGAACCCTCCAGATTTATGCCCTTTAGGGTACGAAAGAAAGGAGGGAGCGCCAATGATTACATATTCCGATCTGATACAGACAGGAATTTTCATTGTCGCCCTTGTTGGTCTTTGTTACACGATCTTCAAGGGACGAAAATAGCCGCCATTACCCCAAATAATGACGGCTGATGCTGTAAAGCATTATGTTGTAAGTTGTTAAGGGTAAGCCGTGCGTCTCTGGCTTTCCTTTTCTCAATCTTATCATATTCCGCGGCAGGACGCAAGGGCGAACTGCCGTTCATTCCCACAAACCTACACAACCAAATAAGGCAGAGCGGCAGCAGGCGTACAGGATCACCGGCAGCAGAACCCGCCGGAGTGCTTCTTGCGGTCATACAGCAACTAAACCACAATATATAGTGTTTCTCTGGAGAATATCAGAGCAGGGAGTGTTCCTGTTATCTGGCAAAAGTTACAAAAGTTACAAAAAGTTACACAAAAAAAGACTGCTGCCGTATACTCCGAGAATTTCCGAGCAAAAAAAGACTGCTGCCGGATGCAGAGAAAAGCAGAACAAAAAAAGGCTTCTGCCTGCTGCCCGGAATGCGACATTTGCGACACCCTAAAAGGTATCCCCGCGCCGAGGATGCCTGAGCCTGCTGCCGGATTTCGCAAAAACTCGCGAAAATGCGCACAAAAAAATGGAGGTATGATGAATGGCAAATGAATTACAGATTTTCAGTGACCCGGAGTTTGGTTCTGTGAGGACTTTGGAGATTGACGGGGAACCGTGGCTTGTCGGGAAAGATGTGGCGGAGATTCTTGGGTATAGCAATCCCAGCGAAGCGATTAGTGAACACATTGAGCAGGAGGACAAACTCAATAGTAAAACGCTATCGAGTTTTGAACTTAACCTTGGACAGCGTGGTGGATGGCTTATAAATGAATCTGGTCTTTACTCCCTCGTTTTATCCAGTAAACTTCCATCTGCAAAGAAGTTTAAACACTGGGTAACAAGTGAAGTTCTTCCCTCTATCCGCAAACATGGCATGTATGCAGAGGATGAACTTCTTGACAATCCTGACCTGATTATCAAAGTAGCGCAAGCACTGAAGGAGGAACGGGAGAAGAACAAAGCACTGACGGAAAAGGGGGGCCGGAGACGGTGGGTAACGAAATGTTATATACTGCCGGGAGGTTTTTCCCAAAAATGGGAACAACCCCCAATCGCACAACCCCTACTAAAAAGTATGCTGGTGGGGTAACGATTCGTTATTGCATCTTCTCCCGCTGCCCCGTCAGATTGACGGTTATGTTGTTTGTACGAAATTTGTACCGACGATATTCGTCGCAACCCGTACCCGAAAGTACGCCTTGACCTGACAAGGGTATTCAGCCGGGGGAGGTTATTCCCTAATTTCCCCCCAAAAGTGGCAAAAAGATTTTCGGAATTATAGATTCCGAAGACGCCAAAGCCATGCTCACAAGCGTGCATGTCCTGTCTCCCAAAACAAAGTATAGGATATTCGGTCGCCGGGAGGTTATTCCTTATCAGGTGTGGAGCTGGAAGTATATGCAGGAAGAGCGACAGCAGACTCGCCGCCCGCTGCCGTCCCCGATCTCTTTACCTTCTCCGCATCCTGCCCTTTCTCACGACCATTTTAAGCGGTTCCGGCTCCTGCCCGGCGTATTCCTCCACCGCCGCCACCGTGACGCGCCTGAAGCCTCTGGCGGTCTTTACCGTGACCTTATCGCCCGGATGGACCTTTCCCACCAGAAGCCCCGGAAGCTCCCAGCGGTAGAGCGTCCCGCCTGGCCTGTGCGCCGCCGTGATGGTCTGTCGCCTGCCGTACCTGGCAGGAACGTGAGATACACCATACCGGACCGCCAGCAGATAGCTTGTGTATCCGTCTATCAGGTTCCCGGCCCCGTCAAGGATGATCTCCGACTCAAAGGAGCCGTGCGCCTGATAATACAAATCCTTGCCCTCCATCTTCTCCGGCTTTGGGGGATGTGCTGCGAAACATGGGAAGATTCTGATTTCATCTGTTTTCATATCCCGCTCGCCTCCTTTACCGCATCGTTGTAAGCTCGTAATGCTTTTTCAAATCCGTACAAATGGGCGTGCCTGACAATCCACATCATTTTCTCAAGATTACTATGCCCTTCCGTTTCTTCCGTGTCAGCCTCAACTAAATCTGCAAAATAGTCAGAAGTAGTCTGAATATCCAGCCTGCCCGCCTCTCCTTTCATAATGCTCTGCACTTCTTCGTCCGTGAGTGGCTTAATACAGTGCGTGTGTTCTGCCGGAATGTTGCTTCTTTTCCTCCTTCTGGCTCTCTCTGCCCGGATGCCCTGCACTTGTCCATAGTGGTACAGTGTACAGAGGAAATTTAAAAGGTTGTCGCCGTCACTGTCCAGAGGGATACACCCATAGAGACGCGCCATATTTCCGCAGAACCGGAGTTCTCCACAATTTGAATACTGATAAAGCCTTACCGCTTCCATTATTGGAATCGCTTCATCTGCTGCCAGCGTATTGTAAAATGTCTCCTGCTCTGCCTGCTCTCTTTTACCACAGAGCTTTAATGATTCTGTTTCAATTACGTACATTGTGCGCGCCTCCCTTTCCTGTAGTTTCATCGTCCAGTCTGTCCAGATCATCAGAAATGCGGTCCAGATAGGACGACACGCCGCCGAGAGCATTTCTAAGGGCCATTGGCGTTAGAGAATCATTGTCTTCATCTAACTGATTCGCAAGCCCGGCCACAATCATAGAAATTCGTGATACTTCCACCGCCAGATCACCAAGATCAATCTTTTTCATTTCTGCGAACCTCCCTTTCTTCTATCAGCTTCACCGCATAGGAAAAGCCGGCTTTCCACTCGAACTCTGTCAGCGCTTCCAGATACCGGTCAAGTGCCTCTCTCAGTTCACCGTATCCGGTTGTCACACTCTCCGGGGCGCTTCTTTCGTCGCTGTTCAGAAACTCCAGATACGCCGCATCAATGTTTATTTGATTCAAAATCTATCTACCTCTCTTTACAAGGGGGCCGCAGGCGTGTTACAATTCCTGCATACCCCGTTTTTTTGCTAATGGTTTACGGGTTACCTGCCTTTGTCAGAGTACCAGTCTGGCAGAGGCGTTTTTTATTCTCCCGGCGCATCCTGTCCGCCGTCTCCATGATCTCCCGGTGTCTCTGCATGAACTCCGGGCCGTGGAGCTTCAGCCGCTTTTCCTCGGCTTCCATCATGTCCGCAAGGTCTTTCCCGGTCATCCGATCACCGCCCCTCTACGCGACGGTGAAACGGCGGCTTGCGCTGGTCCTGCAATACTGGCTGTAAATCTCCGGAAGCGCCGCTTTCAGTGCCTTCCCGTCCAGACGGCTGCTGATGATCTCTTTCCAGCGGATGATGAAGTTCTTTGTCTTCAGTTCGTCCACTCCCTTTTCTTCAAGGTCAGCTTTCAGCTCCGACTTGATAGCATCTGCCTGCTCCTGAAGCTCTGCAATCTGGCTTTCCAGTGCTTTCAGCTTCTTCACTCTGTTTTCCATCATTCTTTCGGTCATGTTCTGACTCTCCTTTCATCTTTGAGCAGGTATCCGGGGGCTAAAACGGATGTGCGGCTCATGCGGCTTATCTGTTATCCTGTCCGGCTCTTACCTTCGGGCTGTTTCCCTCGTCAGCTTTGACCCGCCCTCTTTTGAAGTCTGCCAGCCCTTCAAGCATCTTCTCGAATATGGGCGCTCCCTGTTGAGCGATTCACGAGTATATGGCTTGAAGTATCGGGGCTTTTCGGGCTTCCCGGCTGTGCTGTCCTTCATTTGATGATATAAGTGTACCATAGTGCGCTATGGATATCAATAGGCACAATAAACAAACTTAGCGCGCTAAATTTATGCAATTTGTACATAGCGCACTATTGATAAATGTGTTATACTGATACTATAATGCAAGAGGTGTCTTTATTTTCAGGCTCCGAACTATCAGAAAGGATTTAGATATGAGTAAATACAACGAGAAAAGCAAAGAGTATACAATGAAGTACATGAAAGACAATCTAGAAGAAATCAGGTTCCGAGTAAAAAAGGGAGAAAAAGACCGATACAAAATAGCTGCTGAAAAGACAGGATTGAGCCTTGCAAAATTCTTTCTGACTGCCGCTGATGAGAAGATCGAGAGAGACCAGATCGGGCAGCAGGACACCGACGCGGAGTGATCTTCTGGGGCTTATATAGACGGTTCAAAGGTGGAACTAAAATGGAACTAATAAAATGTGCAGACTATACAAAGGGTGCAAAAACTATCATTCAGATGTATAGAAAACCTATAAAAATCATGATGAAAAGCCCATGAAAAGCATCAAAACTTGAGTTCGAGTAACGGATAAAATCCCGGAAACACTGATAAAATGGGCGTTTCCGGGATTGCTTTATGCCTGTTGGCTCTAAAATGGCTCTAATTAGTGTCTGCTGATTAAGCAAAAATTAGCAAATTCCAGTTCTCATATCTACTCCTAGATTGGAACAGATATAA
>VSNE01000081.1 GCA_009774155.1 Lachnospiraceae bacterium | reverse complement strand
AATTATCGCTTTAAAGCGTTGAAGTTTAAGGGCAGATGTGGTACACTGTACCTACACTTCACAATACCGTGTCTGCTGTCGGAAAGGAGAGCTTTATGAAAAGACAGCAGGAAGAATTTACTGCATTGTATTGTAGATTAAGTCAAGATGACGGACGGGAAGGCGAAAGCAACAGCATTGTAAACCAAGACGGGATTTGTCAAGGATATTTTCGCCCAAAAACTCACAAAAAACAATTTCTATCACTGGCGTGAATATCATCTCTGTTAGTTGAAGCAAAAAACCAATAGAAATCAGCATTTCCTCCTGCAATCGCAGGAGGAAATCTTGCGTTTAGGGATTAGTCGTGTTATAATAAGCAGCAGAAATCTTCAAATCGGCGCATTTCCAGAAAAGGGAGGTTCATTCATGGCTATCAGTTACAAAAAATTATGGAAACTGTTGATTGACAAGGATATGAAGAAAAAAGACTTGCAACAATTAGCTGGGATCAGTGCGGCATCCGTTACGAAGCTCGGCAAAAATGAAAATGTAAATACGGAGATTATTGAAAAAATCTGCACAGCCCTAAGATGTGATGTCTGTGATATTATGGAAATGGTAGAAGAACCGTGAATCGGCTTTATAAAATATAAGTTTTGAAGCAACGATAAATCTGTTGCAAATCGGAAGACGCCAATCTTCGTGAGAAGGGAATAAAGACACATGGACAATCAAATTCACAATACGATCGTAAGTTTTATATGGGGAATTGCGGATGACTGCCTGCGTGATGTATATGTGCGTGGAAAATATCGTGATGTCATTTTACCGATGACAGTAATCCGCCGTTTGGATGCCATGCTGGAGGACAGCAAAGAGGCTGTTCTTGATATGAAGAAAAAGCTGGATGCAGCCAGAATCGATAATCAGTGGCCGGCGCTGTGCAATGCGGCAGGGCAGGCATTCTGTAACGCCTCCCCGTTCCGCCTGCGCGATCTCACCAGCCGCGCAAAGAAGCAAACTCTAAAGGCCGACTTTGAGGCTTACCTGGACGGTTTCTCCCCTAATGTACAGGAGATTTTGGAGAAGTTCAGGTTCCGCAATCAGATTGACACGATGATCGAGGCGGATATTCTGGGGGCGGTGATTGAGAAATTCGTCTCGCCAGACATCAACCTTTCTCCGAACCCGGTCTATAAGGACGATGAACAGACGATAGTGAAGCATCCCGGACTGGATAACCACGGCATGGGGACGATTTTTGAGGAGCTGATCCGCAAGTTCAACGAGGAAAACAACGAGGAGGCCGGGGAACACTGGACGCCCCGCGATGTTGTTGAGCTGATGGCAGACCTTGTCTTTATGCCGATTGCGGAGCAAATCAAGGACGCCACTTATTCCTGTTATGACGGTGCCTGCGGGACAGGCGGTATGCTTACTGTCGCACAGGACAGGCTTCTGGCGATTGCTCAGCAGTATGGAAAGAATGTATCTATTCATTTGTTTGGAGAAGAAGTGAATCCCGAAACATATGCAATATGCAAAGCAGATATGCTGCTCAAAGGTGATGGGGAACAGGCGGAGCATATCAGTTATGGTTCTACGCTTTCCCTGGACGGAAATGCTACAAGGCAGTTTGATTTTATGCTGTCCAATCCTCCCTACGGGAAAAGCTGGAAGGTGGACGCGGAGAAGATGGGCGGCAAAAAGGAAATTCTGGATACCCGCTTTAATGTCTATCTTGAAGGCGGCGAACAGATGGCAATGATTCCTCGGACAAGTGACGGTCAGTTGCTTTTCCTGCTGAACAATGTGGCAAAGATGAAAAAGGATACTTTGCTGGGCAGCCGCATTGCCGAGGTACATAACGGCTCGTCCATTTTCACAGGGGACGCTGGCAGCGGGGAAAGCAATGCCCGCCGCTATCTGATTGAGAATGACCTGGTTGAGGCTATCATTGCATTGCCGGAGAATATGTTTTATAATACAGGAATTGGGACATTTATCTGGATTCTGTCCAACCGAAAGGAAGAACGACGCAAAGGAAAAATCCAACTGATTGACGCAACCGCCATGAAATCCCCGCTCCGCAAAAATATGGGCAAGAAAAACTGCGAGGTTACGCCGGAAATTCGCAGCGAAATTGTCCGCATTTTTATGGAGATAGAGCAAAGCGAAGCCAGCATGATTTTTGATAACGAGGAGTTCGGTTACTGGTCTGTTACGGTGGAGCGGCCTCTGCGTCTGCGCATATATCCTGACAGGGAAATTCCGGCCAGTTTGTTTAAGAAAGCGGATGAGTTTGCGGCAGTGCAAAGTGCTGTTGCCGAGGCCGCAAAAACCGCTCCTCTGGATGATTGGACAGCATTTGCCAAGGCAACAAAGCTGAAAGTCGGCATTCTCAAGAAAATCCGACCCTTTATTACGGAGAAAGACTCGTCTGCACAGGCCATTGAAGGAGAACCGGATGTTGATTTGCGGGATACGGAAAACATCCCGTTTACCTATGAGGGCGGCATTGATGCCTTTATACAAAATGAGGTGTTGCCCTATGCTCCCGATGCCTATGTAGACGAAAAGAAAACGCAGATTGGCTATGAGATCAGCTTTACCAAGTATTTTTATAAGCCCGTGGAACTGCGGGAAATGGCGGATATTCTTGCCGACCTCCGTGCGCTGGAAAAAGAGGCAGGCGGCATGATGGCGGATATTATGGGAGGGATTGTTAAATGAAGCAATATTGCGAAATGGCAGCAGTCCCAACTGAATGGCTGTATGCGCTTCCGGCTCATTGGAACTGTAAGAAAATCGGTTCTTTATTTTCCGAGAGAAAGACAAAAGTGTCGGATAAAGATTATGCCCCACTTTCTGTAGCAAAAATTGGCGTAGTTCCTCAGCTTGAAACCGCAGTCAAGACAGATGCTGGGGACAATCGCAAGTTGGTATGTGCAGGTGATTTTGTAATAAACAGCCGCTCTGACAGGAAAGGCTCTTGCGGTGTTGCTGATAGAGATGGTTCTGTTTCCTTAATCAATATTGTTCTTACTCCAAGAAATGAGTGGAACGGCAGATATGTACATTACCTTATGAGGAGTCAACCTTTTTCGGAGGAATATTATAGATACGGAAGGGGTATCGTTTCTGACCTGTGGACTACTCGATTCAGCGAAATGAAGAGTATTCTTTTACCTGTCCCGCCTCGCGAAGAGCAAGACCAGATTGTGCGGTTTCTTGATTGGAAAGTGTCAACTATAAATAAATTGATTGGCGTTAAACAGAGACAGATAGGATGTCTAAATGAAAAACTCCTTGCTGTGATAAATGATTTATTAACACATGGAGTCAATCATAATCGAGCCTATATCAAGACAAATATGGACTGGGCATCCGAAATTCCGATTGAGTGGGCAATGAGTCGAGTAAGAAATCATTTTGAAATACTTAAACGCATAGCAGGTTCAGAGGGATTTGATGTCTTCTCTGTTACACAGCAAGGGCTTAGAGTTCGGGATATAACCCTTTATGAAGGGCAGTTGGCCGCTGACTATTCCGGGTATCAATTTATATATCCTGGTGAATTTGCAATGAACCATATGGATTTACTTACCGGGGGCATTGGCATTGCGGATCATCTTGGAGTAACAAGCCCAGACTATCGTGTGTTTAGACTGTTTGATGAAGAACGGTGTTATGCGGCATATTACCTTAAAATATTTCAACTGTGCTACCGCCGCCATGCTTTTTATCGTTTTGGGCGAGGTGCTGCTAATGTAGGAAGATGGCGTTTGCCGGCAAGTGCATTTAAGAATTTTGAGATTCCGCTTCCTCCTTATAATGAGCAGATTGAAATTGTTCGAGCAATTGAAATTGAGGAACATAAAATCAAAACAGTTATTGATTGTTTACAGCAAGAGATTGATGTCCTCAAGGAATTTAAGAAGCGCTTGATTGCCGATGTTGTTACCGGAAAAATTGATGTCCGCAGTATTGAAGTTTCCGCCTTCGAATATGTGGAAGAAACTGCGGGCTCATCCGATGAGGATGACAGAGATATGGGCGATGCGTCCGAAAATGGGGAGAAATGAAACATGAGCAAGGTCGATAGACAGCATTTTTGGGATTTATTGTGCGATACACATGACAATTTACCTCAAAGTGTGAATGCTTTAACATCTGCTGCTCCGTATCCGGAAACACTATGCCGTTACCGCAGCGTCAATGAAAATTCCTTGAAGCAACTACAAGATAATACATTGTGGTTTTCTTCGGCAGACTATTATGATGACCCCTTTGATACATACTTTTACATCAATACGAATAGATTCAAGGACATATATAATTGCATAAGGCCAATTTTTGACGTAGGCAATACATCTTTAGATGGCCTTATTGATATGATGGCAACCTTATTTGGCATTGTCCCCGACACATTTAAAGCTGGCCTATCTAATACGACACCAGATTTTCAAAAAATGGACAGGCTACTAAAAGATATGGGAGAAACAGTTAGGCGCAGCCTGTTTTCAATTTGTTTTTGTGAGAATTCATTGAATGAAACGCTTTGGATAAAGTACGCCAAGAATTATCATGGTTTTGTTCTCATATACGATTTCAATCAAAAGGAAACGGTTATATGCGGAACAGAAGAAAAATGCGGAAATTGTAATACAGCACATACAGAAATGCCCTTTATATATCCCGTTTATTACTCAAACTCTCGATATGATGCCACGAATTATGCACTGTCATTATATGTAGTTAATACGGCATTAGGCAGAGGAATAAATATTCCACAAAGCACGATAGATTTAATTATGGCTCAAAATATGTGGGAAGCAGAGCGAGTGACTCTAATAAAGAAGAAATGCCATGAAAATGATGAAGAGTGGAGAATGATTAGGCCACGAATGTACGGAATGAGGACATTTATAAAAGCAAGGCCCCAAAAAATTATTCTCGGTTTGCGGATGCCTGAATATGAAAGAAAATTGGTCATCTCTGCAGCAAAAATCGCAGGTATCCAGGAAATACACGAAATGTATATAAATGATTCAGACGAACTGGACAGTAGGCCAATAATTATATAAAGTGACCAGGAAAGGAACAGCTTTGGATGAATAATGGTGAATTAGTTCTCTATGAGGACATCTATTCCGAAATAAAAGAAACTCTTCTGCTGTCGCGCAATCAGGCATACAGCGCGGTCAATTTTGCGATGGTACAAGCCTATTGGCAGATTGGGCGCATCATTGTAGAGCATGAGCAAAATGGCAATGCACGGGCTGGCTATGGAAAATCTGTTTTGCAGGAGCTGTCCAGCCGTTTGACTAAGGACTTTGGCAAGGGATTTTCTGTGCGAACCTTGCAACAGATGAAGAAATTTTATGTGATGTTTCCAAATACGAACGCACTGCGTTCGCAATTGACCTGGACGCACTACCGCCTCCTGCTGTCAGTGGAAAATGAACAGGCAAGACAATGGTATATGGACGAGGCCATCGCTTCCGCATGGTCAAGCCGCCAACTGGAGAGGCAGATTTCTACCCTATATTATGAGCGGCTTCTCGCAAGCAGAGACCAGACACCTGTAAGGACTGAGGCTGTTGAACTTACAGCACCTTTGTCTGCGGAAAATTTCATCAAAGATCCATATGTGTTGGAATTTCTTGACCTAAAAGATTACCCGGCCCTGCGGGAGTCGGATTTGGAACAGGCATTGATTGATAAATTGCAGGAATTTCTGTTGGAGTTGGGGCGTGGTTTCTGCTTTGCAGCCAGACAGAAGCTGATGCGCTATGAAGATGAGGACTTTTATCTTGACCTTGTGTTTTACCACAGTATCCTGAAATGCCATGTGCTAATCGACCTGAAAATTGGCAAATTGACGCATGGCGATATTGGGCAGATGGACAGCTACATCCGGATGTATGATGCGTTATATAAAAATGAAGATGATAACCCTACTATAGGTATCATACTGTGTTCTCAGAAGAATGAGGCAATCGTCAAATACTCTGTTCTGAATGACGCCAGGCAGGTTTTTGCTTCGCGTTATCGTTTTGCCCTGCCCACTGTTGAGGAATTGCAGCGTGAAATTGAAATTGAGCGCAAGCGGATTGAAGAACAGGAGAGATAACTATGCCGGGATTTACAAACACAAAAGAAAGCGGTTTGGAGACCCTCATTGTAAAATGGCTGGTTGAGCAGAACGGTTATGAAGAAGGGACTAACGCCGATTATAATAAGGAATATGCGATTGACGAAACCCGCCTTTTTCGATTTTTGCAGGATACTCAGCCCTTACAGATGAGTAAGCTGGGTGTGTTTCAGTCCGAGCAGAAAAAGCGTCAGTTTCTGAACCGCCTCCAGGGTGAGTTGGTCAAACGCGGTATTGTAGATGTTTTGCGCAATGGCATTAAGATATATCCAGTTGATCTCATCATGTTCTATCTCACACCGACCGAAAACAACGAAAAAGCGAAGGAGATGTTCCGGAAAAATATTTTCAGCGTGACGCGCCAGCTCCGCTATTCTCAGGACGCAGGCAAGCTGGCCCTTGACCTGTGCTTATTTATCAATGGATTGCCTGTCATCACCTTTGAACTCAAAAACCAGCTTACAAAGCAAAATGTGGATGATGCTGTCCGGCAGTACAAGGATGACCGTGATCCGCGAGAAATGCTGTTCCAGTTCAAACGCTGCATGGTACATCTGGCTGTGGATGACACCCGTATCAAATTCTGCACTCGTCTTACGGGCAAAGACAGTTGGTTTCTGCCTTTCGATAAGGGATATAACGATGGAGCGGGAAATCCACCAAATCCCTATGGTTTAATGACCGATTACCTTTGGAAGGACATTCTTACAAAAGAAAAACTGACGCTGATTATTGAGAACTACGCTCAGATTGTTATCGACGTGGATGAGGATACCAAAAAGAAAAAAGAGAAGCAAATTTTTCCACGCTATCATCAGCTGGACGTGGTTACAAAGCTTCTTAATGATGTGCAGGAAAATGGTGTCGGGCATAGATACCTGATCCAGCACAGCGCAGGAAGCGGTAAGTCCAATTCTATTGCATGGCTTGCCCATCAGTTGATTGGACTTGAGCAGGGTGGGTGCCCGATATTGGACTCTGTCATTGTAGTCACTGACCGCCGTATCCTCGATAAACAGATCAGGAATACCATCAAGCAGTTTATGCAGGTCAGCAATACCGTGACATGGGCAGAACATTCCGGCGACCTTATCAAAGCCATCACAGACGGCAAGCGCATCATCGTTACCACGATTGAGAAGTTCCCATACATTGTTCCGCAGATTGGAGCCGCTCACAAAGAGAATCGTTTCGCTATTATCATTGATGAGGCGCATTCCGGGCAGAGTGGGCGCAACTCCGCGCAGATGAATCTCGCCCTCTCCGGGCTCGCCTCGGATGATGAGATGGACAACGAGGACAAAATCAACGCTATGATGGAAGGGCGTAAGCTGCTGAATAATGCCAGCTATTTTGCCTTCACAGCTACACCGAAGAATAAGACATTGGAAACTTTCGGCATACTCGTTGTGGATGAATACGGAACTCCTATATTGAATGATAAGGGCGAATTGCAGCATAAGCCATTCCATGTCTACACAATGAAGCAAGCTATCCAGGAAGGATTTATTCTGGATGTGTTGCGGAATTATACGCCTATTGACAGTTTTTACAGATTGATGAAGACTGTCGAGGACGATCCGATGTTTGACAAAAAGCGCGCCCAGAAGAAACTCCGTAATTTCGTGGAAAGTGACAGCTATACCATAGCGAAGAAGGCCGCTATGATGGTTGACCACTTCCATGAACAGGTTATCGCTAAGGGGAAAATCGGTGGGCAGGCCCGTGCTATGGTCGTAACTGCCAGTATTCCGCGATGCATCGAATATTATTATGCTATCAACAAGTGCCTTTCTGAAAGACACAGTCCCTATAAAACCATTATTGCTTTCTCTGGTGAGTGTAGGTACAACGGACAGGAACCGCCGCTGACCTCGGCAGGCATGAATGGATTCCCGGACGCAAAGATACCCAAGACCTTTAAGGCAGACCCGTATCGCATCCTAATTGTTGCGGATATGTTTCAGACCGGCTTTGATGAACCTTTACTCCACACGATGTATGTGGATAAGATGCTCTATGACATCAAAGCGGTGCAGACCCTTTCGAGACTGAACCGCTGTCATCCGAAGAAATATGACACCTTCGTTTTGGATTTTGCTAATAAGCCGGAAATTATTAAGGAGTCCTTCTCCCGCTACTATCGCACCACGATTTTGTCTGGCGAGACTGATCCGAACAAACTCTATGATCTTGTGGCGACGATGGAGGAGTATCAGGTATATTCCAGCGACGATGTAGAACATTTGGTTAACCTATATCTGAATGGCGCAGATCGTGATAAACTTGATCCTACCCTGGATGCCTGTACAGCTATTTATATGCAGCTTGAAACGGATGATCAGATCAAGTTCAAAAGCGCGGCGAAAGCGTTCTGCCGTACATATGGATTCCTCGGCGCGATTCTTCCTTATGGCAATGCGGATTGGGAACGGCTTTCCATTTTCCTTAATCTGCTGATACCAAAACTGCCTTCTCCCCGCGAGGACGATTTGTCGCAGGGCATCCTTGAGGCAATCGATTTGGAAAGCTATCGCAATGAGGCGCGTGAGTCAATGTCCATCAAACTGGAAGATTCCGATTCCGAGGTTACGCCAGTCCCCTCTGGCAAGGTCGGTCACATTATCGAGCCGGAGATGGATTTACTTTCTGTTATTCTGTCTGACTTCAACGATATGTTTGGCAATATCAACTGGAACGATGCGGATAATGTGCGCCGACAGATTCTCGAAATTCCTGCTATGGTTTCCAGGGATGAGAAATATCAGAATGCCATGAAGAACTCCGATGAACAGAGTGCGAGGCTTGAAAACGAGCGGGCTTTGCAGCAGGTTATTTTCGCTATCATGGCTGATAATATGGAACTGTTCAAACAGTTTCAGGATAATCCCTCATTCAAGAAATGGCTTTCCGATCTTGTATTTAATCTTACCTACAACAAAGAAGGAAAGCCTTATGAAGCACCACCACAGAAACATAAGTCCATCGTTTATAACTTCGAGTCACAACAGGAAATTCAGATGGTAGCAGAGGAGCAAACGCCTTACGGAGAAAAAAACGAATAGTCCAAAGTTCATATAGGCGGTTGTGCGCTACTTGGCTACTTGGCAAGCAGTGCATTTGTTCCCACAAATGCTCAAAACAGACTTTCGGCGTGGCCGCCGAAAATCTGTTTTTGCTTGTTGGGACAGCGTCCCAAACCCTTTGAACAGCCCCGTGGACGGGGCCGGCTGCGCGTTCGTGAAACGAACGCTGCTATTCCTGCTCCGCAGGAAATAACGGGGTCTGCGCCCCTTGCAAAGCGAAAAGCGGAGTTGGCCTGCACGCCCGACCGCTATCTGATTCTGGAAAGACTGGCGAGGGACTGCTTGGACAATTCCCAAATCTCGTCCAGGCGCTTCTGCAAATCTTCAATGTCCGCCGCATAGATGCTCCCGGTTTCGTTCGCCCGCTTAGCATACTGGTTCAGATTATTCGTACACCGCTGGAGCATAGAAATAAGCTGGCGCACATCCTTCAAATCCAGCCTGATGATTTTGTCAAGATTAGTTGACACATTTTCCACAAGGATTTTGTATCCTAGGCAGCTTCTTTCTTTTTCAGGGAAT
>VSNE01000080.1 GCA_009774155.1 Lachnospiraceae bacterium | reverse complement strand
GGGCTGTATTTCGGGATCTGTCTCCGGGAGAGGGTATCCGTATGTCCTTCAGCGGAACCGTAAAGGTAAAGCTGTCCAAATGGGGGCTTCAGGCAGTGGCATCCTATGCGGTGATGGAGGACGGAACGGTAAGCTTTTTTGTGTTTTTGAATGCATCGGTATTTTTGCAGGCGCTCCCGGCAATTATCATTACGGGAATTATGGGCGGGCTTGGTATTAACCGGCGGTTCCGTATTCCTGCGGCGGCGGAGGTGGAAAGCTTTCCTTTGCTGGATATGAGCGGGAAAAAGGATGGAATGCAGGTGCTTGCCCGGCTTGAGAGCGCCCATGCGCTTGCCCCTGCTTCTGGGGAATACTGGGCGGCGGCAGGCATGGCCTTTGAAGCCTGCGGCCTGGTGAAGGGGAATCTGCTGCTGGCGGTTCTCTTTGGAGAGGAATTCCAGGCGGCGCTTCTTGGAAGTGCAGAAATTACGCTTCCCAAAGGGGCAGGACGGGAGAATGCTTATGCATTTCTGAAAATCATGCTGTCGGCGGTTCTGCGCCCCCGCGCCGGAATTTTTCAGGCGGAAGCAGCGGTAAGCAAGGATTCTTTCCTGCTGAGTAAGGACTGCCATTTGTTCGGACAGGCTGTCTGCGCCGTATGGTTCGGAGAAAGCGAGCATGCAGGAGATTTCGTGCTTTCGATAGGGGGGTATCATCCTGCTTACAGGGTGCCGGAGCATTATCCGGCTGTACAGCCGGTGGGATTTTCCTGGCAGGTGGACAGTCATATCAGCGCCAAAGGCAATGCTTATATGGCGCTGACGCCTTCCTGCATCATGGCAGGGGGCAATCTGGAGTTTTTGTTTACACTGGGCAATCTGCGGGCATGGTTTATGGCGAGGGCAAATCTGCTGATCGGGTGGCATCCTTTTTACTTTGATGCTCAGCTTGGGGTAGAGATCGGGGTTTCCTACCGCCTGAATCTGTTATTCTGTCATAAAACGCTCCGTGTATCCTTGTCAGCGGATCTTCACCTGTGGGGTCCGCCGATTGGCGGATATCTGAAGGTCCATCTGAGCTTTTTAAGCTTTTCTATTTCCTTTGGAAAATCCCAGGACAGCGGTAAAAGGGCTTTGACCTGGCAGGAAATGAGGGAAACCCTGTTAAAACCGGGAAGCTTACATACGATGGAAGCTCTGGACGGGATACGTCCTCAGAAGAAGGAGGAGGCTCCATGGATTGCCGACGGAGGACGTCTGACTCTTCTTTGCAGCACCGCTGTTCCCGCGGGACATCTGCATATCCGGCCGATGGAGCTTACCGATGTGGATTCTGTCTGGGAGATGCATGTAACAGCTCCTGACGGAAGGAAGGGTCCGCCGGAGAACTTCGGATTCATAGTATCAGAGGAAAAGAAGAAGCTACCGGGCGCTTTATGGGGAAGGCCGCAAAATGCGGCACCGAATGAAAATCTGGTGGAAGGTCTGGCCAGCGGGTACCGGATTAAGCTCCCGGAGCCCCGGTTTTCCGGGGAAATTCAGATTCTTAATTATCGGGATGCTCTGGTGAAATGCCTGCATCTGGATAATCCGTTTCTGACTCCGGAAGCATCTGCCGAGTCTGTTTTGCGCGGGCAGGAATCCGGGGAAACTCTGGAGCTTTTGGCACAGACAGGTCTGGAAGAGGCCGTAAAACGCAGAAATACATTAATCGGCTGTATGGACAGCTATTATCAGGGACCGGCGGGAACCTTTCAAAGGGTGCAGAGGGATAGAATGCATCTCTATGCGGATTGTCCTCTCTGCCTGTAGATAAAGAGAGAAAAGAGGATATGGTATGCAAAAGCAGGAGAATTTGAGTTTATATGATTCTGTCATATCCGGGCTTACTCCCGGAGCCTGGCAGTTTGCCACATCGCAGAAACTGCTCCGCGGAAAAGAGGAGCTTAAGACAGAGTCTATTTCTTCCTGCCGGAGTGTGATTGTAGAGGAAGCGTTATTTTCGGTGGAAAAGGAACTTGTAGTACATCGCGCTCCTCTCCCGGATAAACAGGGATGCTATACGAATGTAATTCCCCATGTTGTGCTAAAAGGCGCTGTCGGCCGGGAATGTACAAATTTTGTATTGCTTCTTCTGAAGAAGGAAGAACTGGAAGAGAACGCCCAGGGAAGCCTTAGGGAGACGACCGTTCAGGAGTATCTGACTCCCAAAACGGGTATTCTTCTTCCGTCTCTGAGCTGCAAAGCCGAGGAGACAGCTTCCAGAGTCTGCACCTGTCTGCGTCTGTCTCTGCCGTGCTTTGACAGAATCGCGCCGAGAAGGTCAGAGCTTCCGTTTCTGACACATTATCGTCAGGTTTATATAGGAGACAAGCCGGAGATGGATCTGGATAAGGACGGAATATTTACAGTAGTGCTTTCTAACCGCATTCCGGTGTATACGGAAGGCGTGGGTACAGAATATCAGGCTCATCTGGTCTGCCTGTCAGGACTTGAAAATTATTTGACGGGGCATGCGGCAGGCACGGACGGATATGAATTTATAGAATTGCTCTCTTTGGATCACTGGAGTTTTTCTGTAACCGGAAAGCGTCCGGACAGCTTCCGGAGCATTTGTGAAAGGCTGAACCGTGAAGGGAGCATTTCGGATATGCTGTTAAGACTGCCTGTCCGCGAAGGAATGGAGGCTGTCAAAATAAGACTCCAGGAGGGGTTTGTTCCGATGCGTTATCATACCCGGACGGGAGATGAGGGATTTTGCTGGAACCGTTCCCCCTTCACTCCTCTGAAAATAAGCGGCAGGAAGCAAAAAAAGCCTTTTGAGACAGCCGATGCGGCTTTGTGCTATGACAGAAGGGACGCGGTGTTTGATGTCTCTCTGGCAGCGGCCTTTGAGGCAGGAAGAATGGCGGCTCTAAAGGACGGCGCTTATCTGGATGCGCTGCTGCAGCTTCGCAGAAAGGCTCAGAAAGTAATTGACGCAGCGTATGTAAAGGAAATGTCCGGATTTTGTGCAGGTGAGACTTATTCAGAAAGTCTTTCCCGGATCTTATCGGAAACAGAGTATGAGGAGCAGCCGGGAGGCAGATTAGAGAACACGGTTCATGTCATATCAGGTCCGGAGTTTCCGGACAGGGATCGGGAAAGGCTGGAGGCGTATATAGAGAAGCAGGAGGAGCGCCTTCTTCCGCTTCTGGATGATGAAGGGAAACCAGTGGCCAGGTGGCTTGCCCGGCTTTTGCTCTTTTATCCGCTTGCGTATGACAGTCTTGTGCCTCATGAGGGGCTTCTTCCCAGGGAATGTGTCCGTTTTTTCTTTATCGATGAGAGCTGGAGGCAGGCACTTTACGACGGAGCATTGAGTATCGGACTGTACTCCGGCAGACAGTCTTTATTCAACCGGTTGATCAGAAAATATTTGTATCAGGCATCTGAGGAGGCATCTATGGAATACAGAGCCGGATTATACGGACAGAAGCCTCCCCAAAAGGCGGAATATTTAAGCGGTTTTCTGATCCGGGCTGATATGGTTTCCCTTTGGCCCTCTGTATCTGTGGAGGCAAAGGATCAAAAGGGAAATTCTCTTGCCATTCTCCGTATGGAGCATTTGGCGCCGGAGATTCTTCTTGCAATATTTGACGGAATTGCAGAATATATCGTGGTAAACGAGCCGGAGGAAGCGCTCACCCTGCATATTGATACCGGAGAATATCCGGCGTTTCGGGGGGAGGACGGCGTGCTTTGCCTGGATCCGGAGGCGCCGGACAATCTGATAGTCATGGCGGCAGAAAAGTCCGGACAGACTGTGGAGCAGACAGGCTCTGCGGCCCTTGCCAAATGCTTTCTGACAATGGGAGAACGCACCATATTCGGGAAGGAGGAGAAATGAGCGGAAAAAGTATTTTTATGCCAATGAAGCTGGAGGCTCTCGTCATTGATGATCTGGTAGGCGGCGGAAATACGTTTCGCCGGTGGGAATTTAGTTACCGCAGAATGGAAAAGTATCTGACGCCTGTACCGGATGCCATGAGTAATGATAAAGAAATTAAAGAAAGAGGAATCTGGCTTCGCTGGATTCTGCCCAGAGAACTCCGTACAGAGGAAGAGAGGGGCGGCTTCCCGCTGATCCCCAACCGATGGCTGATTACAAGGATAGAGGAGGAAACAGGACATGCGGCATCCCTTGTACTGGAAAGCGACTGTCCTGCGGCAGCCTGTATGCCGGATGAAGAATATGACCGGCTCATGCCGTATACAAGCCAGTATCTTGTGGATGAAAAAACATGCCGGGCATTTCAGCAGTCCGCTGATCCGTACCGAAGCTCCGCCTATATACAGAAAGCATCCTGGGACGGATGCAGTTATGTAAATCTGGGCGTGCCCTTTTCACTGAAGGACTGGCAGGAACGGGATAAGGACTGTCTGTTTCTGACCGCGTGCGCACCGGGAAATCCTGACTTTACAGGATATGTTCCGCATAACAGCAATATTCTGTCCTTTTTTGACAATCTAAAAAATGAAGCTCCTAAAACTCTGCATTATTCTGTTATCGGGTGGTATTCGGGAGGGGAGAATCAGAATCTGTTTCTTTCCGGTCAGGTGTTTTCCGTTCCATGGAAAAAGGAAGGCTATCCTGTGACAAAAGAAGAGGACAGATACAAGGATGAATTGCGGCAGGCCCTGGATAGCGGAATGCTTAATGTAGCCGTGGGGGAAACCTGCGACGCGGCGTTCCGGTCATATCTGCAGGGAATGCTTACTCTTAGCCAGCGGCTTACTGGGGAAGCTCAGGAAAAGCTGGGACTTTTGCTGGCTGCCCTCCAGGAGGGATGCCCGGACTGGCTGGAGGATGCGCCGGGCCTGTACCAGCTTAAGGACCGCCTGCACAGAGAATGCTTCCAGGAAAAATACGGAGGTTCGGCAGAAACGGCTGAATTTGATAAAGAGACGGAGATTCTTCATTCTCTGAGAGAAGAGCTGCAGGATGCCTGGTGGAAGATGGGGTATCTGAAGAAAAATCCTGCAAATAAAACCGGAAGGACTGCAGAGGATTTTCAGACTCTTTTAGATGTTTCCACAGAGGACAGCCTTTTATCCAGAACCATTGCCCAGTTTGAAAAGGTAAGGCTGTTGTATGAAAGGCAGAGGAGCAATGGGAAAGAGGAGAAGAAAAGGCCTCTCGGAAGATACTGGAGAATGGGAAATCCCTATATATTTGTAAGCGGCCTGGAGGCGGCAAAGGATCTGGATCAGGAAAAAACAGTTTCCAGAGGCCTGGAAGATCTGATAGAGACAAAAGAACCGGTTCCGGGAATACAGGACACAGAAAAGCTGCCTTCAGAGGTTGCTGCTTTATACCGGGAAGCATTTGCCATATTAAAGGAGGTATATCAAAAGCCCGGCGAGCCTCTGGGGAAAACGCTGCCGGATTACCCTGTGGAAGCCTGGCACCAGCCCTGGAAGCCGGTCTTTATGGAGTGGAGGGTCAGTTATGAGGAACGGTCTTTTGTATTTGACGGCTATGGGTACCGGCTTTCGGAAAACAAAAGGTCTGATCCTGAAAAACGCAGAGGATTCGGCGGCATCTCTCCATTGGATAACCACAAAAAGCAAAGCTATGCGGATTACATAGAAAAATTATCCGGTAATACGCAGAATCAGGAGCTGGCCGCGCTGGCCGCCCGGATACGGGAGTGGAAGCTTTTGGGGCAGGAACTGGTAAACCTTCAAGAATCTATGGCGCAGAGAGACTGCCGTCCGTTCTGCCGCCCCTATGAGGAACAGATTGCAGGGACTCCTTATACACTGGATGAAGTGCTGGGCTTCTGCTCTGAGGATCAGGAATTTCTGGAGAGGACAGGAGGCAGCGTGGAGTCGGTTCCTCTGGTAAATGCAAATATTATACCGGATTATCACTTTCTTCGTTCCGGTATCCTCCATATGGACGATCTGATTTTCTATGATGCTTTTGGAAGGGCGCTGAATCTGATCCGTTCCGGAGAGGAACAGGGAATTTATCAAAGCAAAAATTTTCCGCTGATTGTGCCGGATTCCATGCGTTCCGGGCTGGATGCGTCAGATAACGGGTTTTTATTAAAGCCCGGTTTGCTGCAGTACAGCCGCCTTGCTTTGTCCTTTGAAGTTAAAAAGGAATGTCCGATTCTCGGATTTCTGATTTTAAATCGGCTGAATCATAGTTTGTCTTTGTATGCCCCGGACGGGGCTGCATTAGGTGAATTGATGCTGATGGAAACAGGAGAGGAGGGAAGAAGGGTATGCTATCTTCCTTTTCAGAACAAAGAAGCATGTCTGGCGGCGCAGGTGAAAGCAGAATGGCCTGATCTGGGAAAGCTGATAGAAGCATATACAGGACAAAATGAAACAGAATTTTCCGCTTTTCTGGATGTGATTGACAAGGCGTTCTGGACCATGGATGCAGTTCGGGGGAATACGGAGGAGCGGACGGCTCTCGCAGTCGGACGGCCCATTGCTTTAGTGCAGACAGAAGCATGGCTGGAGCTTTGCGGGCTTCCCCGCAAGGATGCAGGCTGGAAGGCGGATCAGAATCCTCTGCCGCCCGAACAATGTTTTCCTATGCGGCTGGGAGATTTATCCGCACAGGATGACGGGGTGGTTGGATATTTTGAGGATGATACATTTTCTCTGTTCCGCAGTCTGGCGGCGCCGGATCAGAGGGTATCCGGCATACGCCGGATCGGTGAAGGGGAGGAGAATGCCTATCTGTCGGTCGGTTTTGACAGGAGTCAGCCGAAGCGCGCCTATGTGCTGTGCGATCCGCAGCTTGCCATTCATGCTTATACAGGAATCTTTCCTGTAAAACGCCTTCAGATGGAAAAGAGTATGGTATTGGAAAGGCTGAAAAGGCTGGAAATTTATTTCCGGATAGGTCCTCTTCCGGCCAGAATAAAAGATGATAAGGGGGCGGAGCCGGCAGTAGAGATGTCTAAGCCCGCTTTGCCCGGCGGTACGTTTCTCTGGCTGGAGCGCACAGATAGGGAGGAAGAATATCAGATGTTTTCCATCAGTCCCTTAAATGGATGTCAGCAGGGGTCCCCGGATATGAGGGAGGGGGCTTTGGTGTTCCATAAAGATGAAAATAAAGAGACAGGAGAGGATAGCAATGGATAATAAAACAGGAATGCAGGTAACGCTGGCCTCGCAGGAATCAGGCCCTTATATTGGAAGAACAGGGATATTTAACGGAACACTGAAAAACTATGAAGGACAGGAATATCACTGCCGTTCCATTTCTGTTCATGTTCCGGTAGGAAACGAAGCAGACTGCCTGTATTTTAATGACGATAAAACAGTAATTGCTTCCAAGGACCCTTCATGGAACAGAATATCCTCTTTTTCGGCAAGGTCAGAGGAAGCAGTATGTACGCTGGAGCTAAAGGACGGGGGAGCGCGGCCTCTGAAAAATACATTGAATTTTACGCTCAGCGGAAATGTGAATTTGACAGAGGGGACGGTTCTGGTATCCTGTACCTATGAATACAGCAGTGACGGAGGGAAAACATGGGGGACAGGGAAAGAAGAGTTTATGTTTGAAAAGACCTCTTCCGCTTTTTATCTTAAAAATCTGTTTACGGCAAAGCCGGAAAGCCCTACTAGCTGCTGTACGCAGTTTGCGCCGGGAGAAAGCATATCTTTTTTCTGGGAAAGCAACGGAACTATGTATGAAATATATAAAAAAGGAGAAGCCTCGGCCATTTACAGCGGGATGGATACAAGCTATACCTATCAAACGGGAATCGACTCGGACACCACATTTTTATTAAAGGCTGTTCAGACAGAGAACAGTTTTCGGGGGAAAGAGCTTCCTGAAAAGGCGTTGAGACTGAGCGACCGGATGCTGTTTGAGACGATTACGCTTACGACAGCCCGACCGGTTTTTCAGGAAGTAAAGGTGACGGAGAAATTTGATGCGGCAGATGCGAAGGTATCTATGCTTCGCACCGGTACTCAGATGGATATGGGAGACAAGGGCAGCAGAAAGATTCAGGTGACGACTGACGGATTTGTGACAGGCAATCTGTTCTGCAGCGGAGGAAGTGTTCCGTCATCGGCTTATATCCGTCTCTCTGTTTACCGAAATGGCAGGGAATGCTATACGGCAAGAGAATGCGCTTACTGCGCGGATATTTTATGCGCCGGAAATAAAAGTCTGACGGTGCGTAAGCCTGCCAATGTGATAATGCCGGTGGCTGCCGGGGATACGTTGATTCTGGAGTGCAGTATGGAAAGCCCTTCCGGAGAACTGAAGAAAAACGGATACGAGGCACAATGGTTCTTCCTGCCGGAAGGGAAGGGAGAGGCAACTGTTTTATAAAAAAAGACTGCTGTAAAAAGGGGAAATGCCCGCCTTTTGCAGCAGTTTCTTTTTTATTATAATTTCCAGTTTCTTCTCCTGCGTTTCCAGATCTCATATCTTCTTTTACTGCGGTTGATAAACGAATTCGGATTACTCATCCATTTTTTAAAATGATGGACAGGATTTAAATCCAGGGAATAGTCCCTGGCAATTTTCCGAATCAGGAGGACAAGGAGAAGAATAGTCAGTAAAATACACAGGACTATTCCTACAATCCGGAGATTGATTTTTATCAGAGTTTTCTGTCCGGCCTGTTCGGCTTCCGTCTCCGCTGTGCTATTCGGAGCTTCCGTTTTCTGAAAATCAAATTCCGGAATCTGACTGGAGGTCAGCCGCAGTTCCGTAGAGCCTACGTTCTGCCCTGCATAGACATAATTTAATGTGGCAATGACAGGGGCGCTTTCGGTATCCGCAAATTCAAGCTGCGCGGAGGCATCAGAAAATTCTGCATTGACAGGAAGGATGATATATCCTTCGGTATCCATCTCAATCAGCGGCGTGGTATCTCCAAAGACGGAGCTTCCGGTATCAAACAGCTCATTCTGTCCGATTGTAAAGTTTGTTTCGTTCTGGGAGATATTGACTTTCCGAAAGTTTTCTCCCGCATAGTTCAGCAGATTGGCAGTGTCCGTAAAGGTTGGGACGCCTGTTTCTCCGGTTCCCTGGGTTTTCATAGTGACTACGATCAAATCCATGCCGTTTCTGGTGGCACAGGTAACCAGCGTATTCAATGCCACGCTTGTGTAGCCTGTCTTTCCGGCAAAGACAGTATCGTCCAAATATTTGGAGGTTTTATAAGCAGACATCATATGGTGATGGTTGTTCATCAAAAGCTCCTGATCCTTTTTATTGGTTGCGCGGAGCGTATAGCGGGGAGTGCTGTTAATCTGGCGGAATTTCTCGTATTTGATAGCCTCTCTCGTTATCAGAGCCATATCCCGGGCTGTCGTATAGTGATCATCATTCGGAAGTCCATTGGGATTGACGAAATGGGTATTTGTACAGCCCAATTCGGCGGCCTTTTGATTCATCAGTTCAGAGAACGCTTCCACGGAGCCGGAAATTTGTTCGGCAATAGCATTGGCACATTCATTGGCAGATTCGAGCATAATCGCATACAGGCATTCCTCTACAGTCAGGATCTCTCCTTCGTCCCGGGCAATGCTGCTGCTTCCATAGTCAATGGAATAGACCGCATTATGCGAAAAGGTTACTTCTTCATCCATATCCAGGTTTTCCAGCGCCAAAAGTACGGTCATGATTTTCGTAATACTGGCAGGATAGTGCTGCTGATCTATATTTTTATCATATAAAATAGTTCCGGTGGAAGCTTCCATGACAATGGCGGATTCCGCGTATACCTGCGGTCCTGCGGGCCATCCGTCCCAGGAGTTGGATTGTATCTCCATATTATAGCGGTTTTCAGAAGCATTGGCCAGATCTTCTGTGGCATTGGCGGGAAAGGAAGG
>VSNE01000008.1 GCA_009774155.1 Lachnospiraceae bacterium | reverse complement strand
TTTGTCCTCTACCCCCGGACCCACCCTTCGTCCACGCATCTGCCGAGATCCCAGCTGTCCCAGCCAATCCAGTTCGGATCGCCGCAGGTATCCAGAAGCACCTTATAGCTCCAATAAAAATACCCGCTTCCCACGCTCCAGGCGCTCAACAGGGCGTTTGCGAGTGTCCGGTAGATTTCTTTCTTTTGTTCTGGGGTAAAGCGTTCTTTATTTCCGGAAAATTCCATTCCGTTTAGCACACTCTGTCCTCCCCGGGTATCCACACCCACCGCATAAGAATTGAACAGACACCATTCCCCGCAGATGACCGGCACATACTCCTGTACTTCCCGGATGTCCTGTGCGTAGTGCTCTTCGATATAAGCAAGATACCCGTCCATGGTCCGTGGGCAGCCGTCCTGCTCCGCCAGCATCAAATACAGATGAGTATCCAGCATTACATTCTGAAAATGAGGACGGGTCAGAAAATCCTTCCACGCCTTCATCTGAAATCCGTCGTGAAAGACCACAAAACAATCTTCTGCCATATGCGGACGGATCCGGTTATAGGCATTCGTATAAAAATCTCTCAAAAATTCCAGGGTGTTGGGGGCGCTGCCTGCCGCCTGCTCCGGATCCGATGCCGGATAACGGGACGGCACATCCATGCGTTTCCACATGGGTTCGGTGATCGGTTCGTTAATCGGTTCCATGCCAAGAAGCCCTTTTCTTTGTCCATACCGGACGGACAGTTTTTCCAGTACCTGCAGCACATACTCCACTTCTCCGGGAGTCTGGCTCCATCTGCATACGCCGCAGAGCCCCCCGTTGTCAAAACCATTCTGGGAAAGCGGCGCGGTATGCAGGTCAATCAGCACCTTCAAGTTATACTTTTCCGCCCAGTCAAAGGCCCGGTCCAGTTCCTTTATACAGCCTATAAAGGGCGGACGGTCCCCAAAGATAAAATACGGAACCGGAATACGCACCGCATTCATCCCCATCCTCCGGATGGCAAGAAAATCCCGCTCCGATATATATTCGCTTCGATGCACCCGGATGCGCGCCTCATAGACTTCCTTTGAAAGCTGCCGCGGAAGATGATATTCATCTTCCGCCGTCGTTCCCTCAAAAAGCGCCGGACTCATCCACTTTTCCAGCACCAGCCAGTTGCCCAGATTGACGCCTTTGATATCCATTCTTATAATCCGCCTTTCTGCGAAAGGCACCAATGGGGTTGTGAAACCCATCTACTGCTTTTCGCTTTTCTTCCTTTGCAAAAGGTTTGAATGAGTTGTGTAATTAACTTGCTAAATATGTGTCTGTATTTATTTTTTGAAGCCGCCAAAAAATAGCCTGTTTGCCATGCAATTAACTTTTTCTCTGCCCGCTACCCCTTTGTTTCACATTTTCCTTTATGAAAATCCTGTTTCCAGACCTGTACCCGTTCTTCCCGGCAGGCAAACGGACCGCTGACTGCCTCTAGACCGCGCCTCTTGTCCAGATAGTCCTGCCAGAATACAATCGGGGAGCCGTCCGGATGCTCAAATCTTTGTTCCGGCTCAAAGGCCTCGCCCAGAGAAGCCGTGGAGATCACCGGATGCCCCTGCTCAGGTATATACTGATACAGATTGGTATTCAGGAACACAGCGCCCTTTTCTTCTGTCAGTTCCAGAGTCACTGTATGCTCTGTGTCTACATAAGCATCTTTTTCCGTGTCACACGGTCTTGCGCCGTTCAAATAGACATTACCACCTGTATAGACCGGCAGATGGTCATAATACTGATCCCGGTTGTTTCCATCCATGGAGTTGGCGGCAGAAAATCCGCCAAAATAGGTATCCGGATCCGGATAGCCGTCATAAGGCAGCGTTCCGCAGACAAACTGAAACAGATCCTTCGCTGCATACCCTGCGTTTTCTGCGTACGCCTCCAGATCCTCCCGAACAGGTCTTTGCACAAAGATATTATTGTAGAATCGAGTATCTCCATGAAGGATCGTCATAAATCCCGCCACCTCCGTGCGGTGCGGAACATGATACGGCGTATAGCGCGGGGTCGGGAACCTTTCCCCGTTATTATCCGTCCCTTTTCCCACATAGGTAAACGAACCGGCGATCAGATTGTGGACAAAGGCCAGCCCCTGGGTGCTCAGGCGGCAGGCACAATCCGACAGAAGCAGATTGTTGTCGATCAGGGTCGGTCCGTGGGATACTTCCACGAAAATGTCCTCACCCAGAGACAGTCCGTTCTCAATTTTCGTCCCTTTGGGCGGTACATTGTCATGGAACAAATTCCCGGTCACTCTTGTTCCCTGTGCCTGCCAGTCCAGCCAAAGTCCGCGGGTGCAATGATGGATATGATTCCTGCGGTAGATAACGTCGATGGCCGCGTGCATCTTGATCCCGCCAATCTCAGCCCCTGCCAGATCCTGCTTGTTGTTGATATGATGAATATGATTGTCTTCGATCACCGAAAAGATGCCGCCCAGATGGCCGACAATTCCGGTCTGCCCGCAGTCGTGGATGTTGCACCGGCGAACGATATGGGAACCGATCTGTTCCTTTGTCCATCCTTCCCGCTGCGCCTGGCAGACGGCGTCCCGCTCGGTCTGAGTGCCGTCTTTATAATACCGGATGGACCATTTATTCTCGTTTTCCGGCTGTAAATATTTGCCCAGAGAAATTCCGCTGCACCTGGAGTCTGAGATCTCGCAGTCCTCGATGATCCAGCCCTTCGACCAGTGCGGGCCGACCATTCCTTCCTGATATGCCGTCGGCGGCGCCCACTGGGTGGCCGCACGGCATATCACAAAACCGGAAAGCGTGATATATCCCACACCGGTTTTCGACGGATAGAAGCAATTTCTGCGCACATTAATCTCTACCTGCGCTTCATTGGGATCGGTACCCTGAAAATTTCCATAGATCAAGGTATATTCCCCTTTCTGGCAGGTATACCATTTGTGCAGAGTATAGGCCGGATCCCAGGAGGCCTCATATACCTGCGGATGCAGTACCTTCTCCAGCGAATCGGTCTCATACATGGCCTTCCCGTTCAGATACACTTCCCCGGTATGGACCGGGGAGGACGCAAAATACCAGTCTCCCCTTACATAGGTCGTATAAGGATTGTAATCCCCGAAAACACTGTTCGGAATCCGGGAAAGCCATACATCTCCTTCATATCTTGTCCAGTTTCTGACCGGTTCTGCTCCTGTTATCACCGCCGCCCCTTTTACTTCCGAACGGTAAGTGATCCGGTGTCGCGCATCAGTCCCCCCCTGTGCCGGGTCCACTGCTTCCCGGTATATGCCGGGCGCCACCAGAATCTCGTCTCCGGCTCTGGCACAGCAGGCTGCCTCACTGATGGAGCAAAAAGGCTTTTCTTTGCTGCCGTCCCCGGAACGCACTGCGTCCGCAGATACATAATAGATCATATTTTTATCCTTCTTTCCTGTTAAGTTTGACCGGATGCATGTTTCTCACGATATTCCGCCGGAGAACAACCGGTATATTTTTTAAAGGTCAGCGAAAAATAGTTCACATCTTTATAGCCGACTTTCTCCGAGACCTCTCCTACTTTGATGGAAGCGGTCTGCAGAAGCTTTTTCGCCCGCTCCATCCTCTGACATACAATATAATAGTTGCAACCGACCCCGGTGGTTTTCTTAAACAATTTGGAAAAATACGCCACCGAAAGGTAGAACTGATTTGCCAGCTGACAGACAGACAGCGGATGATCCAGGTGACTGTTAATATACCGTTTTACACTGCCGATTACATCGTCATCCTTCAGCGGACTTTCCGCAAGAAGCTGTTCCAGAAATGCGCATCCGGCCTCATAGATTCCCTGCTCGTCGGAAGACTGCAACTGAATCAGAAGAGCGGTCAGATTTTGACTCGCCGTATTTGCTCCCTCCTGGAGCCAGTAATAATAGACATCACTCAGCAAATGAAAGCAGTCTCTCTGCATCTGTTCCGGAGACATCCGGCTGACCAGAAGTTCCTTCCAGTAAAAATGAAACAGCTGCAATACCCGCTCCGCGTCTCCCAGACTGTGGATGATTTCCTGCTGATAATTCTGAGACATGCCCGGAACCGCGCCCGGACGGCTCTTGTCATAACACTGTCCAAGGGCATCCTGATAAGATTCCGGGATCTCGCTGATCCGGTCAACCTCCCGTCCCAGACTCACCTTCTGCATGACATCATACTCATTCTGCAGAATCGTTCCCAACTGCCGCAGAAGCTTCCGGCTGTCCGGATGGGATTCGCCCCGGAAGAGAAGAAGCACAAATATTCCTCCTTCATCCTGAAACGTAATTCCGTCATGCGGGTACTCAATATGTTCGATGCAGACGCTTTTGATCGACAAATGCAGCAGTTCAAAATAGCCGCTCCACTCATTTTTCACCGCACATTCCGGACTGATGACTGCTGCCTGAAACCGTTCCCCCTCCATACAGCCGTAATCTTTGAGAATGCTTTCAATCTCGTTCTGTCCGGAACCTGTCTTTAAAAAGGTGCGGAAGGTCCGTTCCACCTTCATCTGCTCTGCCAGCCCGTTGACCCGGTCCATGGTCCGCTTTTGCGCCTCTTCTCTGGCGGACTTCTCCAGGGCCTCCACCTGGGTGCGAACTGCTTCCGACAGCTTCTCCGCCTCCACCGGTTTCAGCAGGTAATCCTGTACTTCCATCCGGCAGCATTCCCGCACATAGTCAAAATCATCATGTCCCGTGAGCACGATGATGCGGAGTCTGGGATTGATCTGATTCATCCTCCGAATCAGCTGAAGGCCGTCCATATGATCCATCTCAATGTCTGTAATCACAATATCCGGCATATGCGCTTCCATCTTTTTAAGAGCTTTGGTTCCCGACTCTGCCGTGTCCACCCGGTCAATCCCCAGCTTCTCCCACGGAAGAACTTTTGCAATGCCGTTACGCATAAAACGTTCATCATCCACGATCAATATACTGTACAAACGCTTCTTCGCCTCCCCCCGGCTCTTTCTCTCCGCCTGTTCCAGGCAGACGAATCTCCACTGTGATTCCTCCGTGTTCATTCTTTCGGTAGTACAGTCCGTATCTCTTCCCATAACGAATCGCAATGCGCTGATGCACATTTTTTACACCGTAGCTGCCGTCGTCAATCAGAACGTCAATGGTCCGGTTCAGCTGGCCGATCTCTTCCTCCGTCATACCGGCCCCGTCATCCTCTACGGTCAGCAGCGTATCTTCCCCGATTCTCTGCCCGGTGATCAGAATATGCCCTTTATGATCCTCCTCCGTCTTAAAACCATGGCAGATCGCATTCTCCACCAGCGGCTGAAGAGTAATCTTCGGAAGCATCTGATCCAGAAGTCCCTCATCCATCCGGCATTCCATCTGTACAATATTGTCAAAGCGCATATTCTGGATGGTGACATAGCTGCCCGTATGCTCCAGCTCCTGAGACAACGGCACCAGATCCTGGCCTTTGCTCAGACAAAGCCGGTAATATCGGCTGAGCGCCATAACGATTCCCGACACCTCCATATTTCCCTCCGCCAATGCCTGCCAGTGGATGCATTCCAGAGTGTTATACAGGAAATGCGGCTTGATCTGGCTCTGCAGTGCATTCAGCCGGATCTCTGTCATCTTCTGCTCCTGCTGATGAATTTCCGCGATCAGATTCCGGATGCTTTCCGTCATGTGATTGAAGCCTGCAGAAAGCTGCTGAAAATCCTTTTCCTCATAAAACGGCATCTTCTGATTCAGCTTTCCCTCCGATACCTGCTGCATGCGGCGGGTGATTTCCTGCATGGGCGCATAAAAACGTCCGCAGCATACGGCACTGACAACGATAGAAAGCATCGTGGCAAAAAGAATGACCAGGGAAAGAAGCCATGACGTCCTGCGGATATCAGAAAACAGCACACTCTGGGAGATCCGGCCGTCAGCCACCCATGGTCCCTCTTTACCGTACTGGTAGACCACAAGTCCGTCTCCTCTGACGAACTGTCCCTTCTGCCCCTCATACTGCATAAACTGCGCTTCTCTCGTACCAATCTGATCCGGTTCCTCCGACACCAGCACCACACCGCTGTCTGTCAGGAAACGGGTATGAAGGTTTTCATTTTTCGCCGCCACATAGCGAAGCATTTTCTCCGTATTGATGCCGACCACCAAAAGGGCGACCGGGTCTTCACCCATGGCCGCATATCTTCTGCACACTGGATAGAACAGATTCAGTTCCGGCACCCGATAATGTTCTTTCAGCACATTATATCGAATACTGCTGTCCGTGAAAGATTCCGCCGCTTCATAATTATCCAGAAAAACATTCCGAATATCATATTCCAAAGCTGAACCGTTCTGTATCTGCGGTTCTCCATGGTAGAGAAACTTCCCATCTTCCAGCCGGAGCTGCGCCACATAATCGATCATGTTATTAGCGCGAAGCAGGATACTCATGGACTCGTTGGCGCCGTTCACTACTTCCAGATAATTTTCTTCGTATTCTTCTGTCCCATGATCGGCGTAGTCCGCCAGATCGGAGGCCAGCGCCAGATTGATCATCAGATCTGTAATATCTCCAAAAGAACTCTCTATCACAGACAGAGTAACGGAAAGCTGTCCCTGAAGCTGTTCACATGCCTTCTGCTTTAACGTGGCAGTCGCCACATGACTGATCAGAAGCAGCACAGCCAAATTGAAGCAGAAGAACAGAAGCCCAACCGCCATCATCATCTTGTGAGACAGACGAAGGGTTTTAAACCACCGTATCAGACTTCTCTTCCTTTGCTTCATCTTCTTATCACTCCATTATCACAGATTAACCTTTGACCGCACCTGCCATCATACCCTTGATCAGTTTATCCTGACCAAAGATAAAGACAATGACCATTGGCAGAATGGAGATAAACAGTACGGTCATAATCATGGGTATGTTCATGGAATACTGTCCCTGGAACTCCTGCACTGCCAGAGGCAGTGTCCGGTTGCCGGCTGTCTGCGTCAAAGTCAGCGCAAAGCTGAACTCATTCCAGATATTGACTCCATCGTAGATCACCAGCGTCGCCAGGCCCGGTTTTACCAGAGGCAGCATGATCCTCCAGAAAATTCCGTACAGACTGCAGCCGTCAATCTTCGCCGCCTCCTCCAGATCTTTCGGTATGGTCGCCATAAAGGTCGTCAAAATAAAGACGGAAATCGGCAGGTTGAACGCCACATAAGGACCCACCAGCGCCCAGATACTGTCATACATGCCTGTCCGGACAGCCATCATGAAGATCGGAAGCAGCGTCACATGGATCGGCACGGACATACATGCCACGATCAGCGAATAAATCGGCTTGTTCAGGCGGAAAGTCCAGCGGGAAAGCGGATAGGCCGCCAGCGCGCTGAGTGCCAGCAGGATCACAAGAGATACTGCCATAACTATAACAGAGTTGAAGAAATACTTCCAGATGCCTCCCGTAAATACATCAATATAGTTTTGCAGATACAGCCCTTCCGGCAGGGAGAACACTCCGTTGTTCATCAGTTCAAATTGTTCTTTCAAGGTACACATGATCAGAAAGAAAAACGGAATCATGCAGACCAGAAACCAGACGGCAACCAGCGCGCCGATCACAACTGCCGACGGCTGAAAGCCTTTTTTTCTACCGGCCATCTCCTAATCCTCCTTTCTGTTCAAAAGCCGCATGGTGACAATGGCAATGGCCGAGATCAGCAGAAACATACCGGACGCGATCGCCGACGCATAACCCATACGGTAAGAACTGAAGGCATTGGAATACATATAGGTTGCCATCAGTTCGGACGCATGGCTTGGACCGCCGTTCGTCAGCACATACACCAAATCAAAATATTTTAAAGAACCCACAATCGACAAAACAACCGCACTCTTGATCGTCGGCTTCAAAAGAGGCAGAGATACCTGCCAGAAATACTGGCTCTCTGTGGCTCCGTCCACCATCGCCGCCTCATGGATGTCCGAGGGCAGTCCGCTGTAGCCGGCCAGATAATATACCATATAGAACGGAATAAACTGCCAGGCGATGATAAAGATACAGGTGACAAGAACGGTTCCTGTGTTGCCCAGAAGGTCTACCGTGCCGCCGCCAAGGAATTTCGAGATCGCTGTGACAAAGCCGGTATTGGCATCCAGTGCGTACCGGAACAGATAACCGATGGCCACTGAGGACATCAGCATGGGAATAAACCAGATCACCTTGCAGATATTTCCTTTTTTCCCCACCTTATCCAGAAAAGTGGCCAGCGCCAAGCCAATCGGCATCTGGATCACAATAGAAAGCACCATAACCAACAGATTGTTTTTAAATGCGTTCCAGAATACCTTATCCTTGATCAGTTCCGCCCAGTTTTTCAGTCCGATAAACGCTTTGTTGCTGGAATAGCCGTTCCAGTCATATCCGCTGGTGATAAAGGACTGAATGATCGGATAGATAATATAGACTGCAATCACCAGCAGCGCCGGAACCAGGAAGACCGCTGCAGCAACAGCAGTCTCCTTTTTACGCCGCAGGCTCATGGACGCTCCATTACTCATCAGGAAGCCCTCCTTTTTACTTATTCAGATAAGCAGTCATAGCAGACTGCAGTTCTGCATTAGCTTCCTCCGGTGTCATGGTCAGCCCGAAGATCTCCTGGCTGGTCTGTTTATGTACCTCTGCAACCTCCGCAGGCAGATACTGATCATACCAGAGCTGGATGCCGGAAGCCCCGTTGACCGTATCCAGAACCTCACTGACTACTTCATTGTCGGAAGTGAAACTCTTCAGGGGGATGATCTTGCCGTTCGCTGTACGGTCTGCAAGCGCCGGCTCATCCAGAAGAGACTGGATCAGATGAAACGCACCTTCCGGATCTTTGCTGGAAGCGGATACACAGTACAGATTGTCACCGATGGTGCCCAGGCAGAGATTCGGGTCTGCATTGGACCCCTCCAGAGCCGGGAACGGGAAGAAACCCAGTTTATCATCATCCAAAAACGGCTGATTCTCTCCGGCGATGGTACTGACGAACCAGGAGCCCATCAGGTCCATGGCTGCGTTGCCGGAGTAGAACAGCATGCGCGCCTGGCCGGAATCATCATCCATGCCATTGAATCCATCGCAGAAATATTTTTTGTTGACCCAGTCCTGGATGGTCTTTCCGGCATAGACAAACGCATCATTTTCAAAGGAACCATTCCCTGCCGCCGCGTCCGCAAAGGGTTCCAGACCGCCGTAGCGGGTCGCCAGGTACTGAAAATACATGGAACCGGTCCACTGTGTAGAGTTGGCCAGTGCAAAGGGGGCAACCCCGTTGGAGACCAAAGTATCACAGACAGCTTCCAGTTCTGCAATGGTGGTTGGCTCTTCCAGGTTATATTTGGCGAATACATCTTTATTATAGAAGATACCGGCAACCGAGATATTTTCTACCGGAACTGCATAAATGGAATCGTTATATGAACACTGCGCAATTCCCGCGTCCACAAACTGATCCGCATAGCCGTTTTCCTTCATCAGATCTGTAATATTGTAGATCAGATCTTCATCAATATAGTCATACATAGTCTGACCGCCCCAGGTAATAAATACATCCGGCATGGTGCCCGCATTGATCGCCAGAGACAGATCGGATTTATAGCTGTCATTCTGCTTTTCCACGACGGTAACATCATACTGCGGATTCTCCGCCACAAAACGATCTACGGAAGCCTGGATCACATCATTCATTGTACCGGTCTGGATGTGCCAGAGTGTCAGCGGAATCTTATCGCCGGCTGCCTCTGTCTCCGAACTGCCTTCCGATGCGCCGGGGACTGCGGCTGAGCCGCCGGATTTTCCGCAGGCAGTGAGCAGAAACATGCAGGCTGCCAGACTGCCTGCCGCAATTTTTTTCATTTTTGTCATTTTTGTCATTCCCTCCTGTATTTTTGTTGATAGTTTATTTTATCATCAGGATTTTCGTGAAGATATAGAGAAATTTGTCCCATACCCCCTAATTTTTAGTCAATATAACTGCCTTTTTCAGTTTATATCCGTTTTTTTATAGATTTTGCCGAACAAAAAATAAACAAACTGAAGTTTAGATAAGGAACAGACGGAAAAAGCGACAAAAGAGAGAGGTTTGAAAATGGATATCAGACACCGGCATCCGGCGGCGAAAAAATTCAAAGAAGTGATCGCTGGTTAATTTCAGGAGAAAACACCTGCCAGCAACAAGGTTTTGCAAAATACGGTCATATGGGGACGGAAAAGTTCATCAAAGACTCCGGTTATTACATCAACGGGGCGTTATGTGGGAATTCGATTAACAGACAGGCAAAAGAAGAATGAGAAACTTAAAAAATCAGCATGATCTTTCAACTCTTTTCAGTCCTTCGATTTATCTCTATTTTTTCAGGGACTGCCTACTATGACTTCCGCCGGACTTCTCACAGCCCGTCATACGAAAACGGCGGGAGGCCGCTCTCAGACCTTCCCGCCTTCCTTATCTAAAATTCAAATACTGCAATTCCATACGGAGACAACGGATACTCCACATAAAATTTCTGTCCGTCGCACTCGCCCTTCTTCGCCTCGTATACCTCCGGCTTTTCACGGCCGTTTCCGCCGAATTCCGCCGCATCGCCGTCCAGCACCAGCTTATATTTTTTCTTCTTCGGAACCCCTACCCGGTAATCCGGACGCTCCATCGGCGTAAAGTTCACAACAAACAGAAGATTCTTTCTCTTTGTCTTGCTGTAACGGACAAAGCTGAAAATACTGCGGAAACAGTCATCCGCATTGATCCACTGAAAGCCGTCCCAGCTGTCGTCCATCTCATAGAGACAGCGGTACTTCTTATACATATGAAGCAATGCCTTCACAAAGCTCTGCATCTGCTGATGACGCTCCTCCTTCAGCAGATACCAGTCAAGCTCTCTTGCCTCGCTCCACTCCTGAAGCTGTGCAAATTCACTGCCCATAAACAAAAGCTTCTTGCCGGGATGTCCGAACATAAACGTATATCCGGCTCTCAGATTGGCGAACTTGTCATCCAGATAGCCCGGCATCTTATTCAGCATAGAGCATTTCAAATGTACTACCTCATCATGTGACAGCACAAGAATATAATTTTCGCTGCATGCATAGCTCATGGCAAAGGTCATTTTATTATGATTGTCCTTGCGGAAATAAGGGTCCAGCTTCATATATTCCAGGAAATCATTCATCCATCCCATATTCCACTTGAAATTAAAGCCAAGTCCGTCTTCTTCCACATCCTTGGTCACTCCCGGCCATGCCGTAGACTCCTCGGCGATAATCATGGAACCATCCTCTCTCCCCTTAATAATGGAATTCAGATGTTTAAAGAACCAGATGGCCTCCAGATTCTGGTTTCCGCCGTATTTGTTCGGCAGCCACTGCCCGTCTCTTTTTCCATAGTCCAGATAGAGCATAGAAGCAACAGCATCCACACGCAGGCCGTCAATATGATAATGCTGAATCCAGTACAGCGCATTGGCAATCAGAAAATTACGCACTTCGGATTTCTCATAATTGAAAATTTTGGTTCCCCAGTCCGGGTGCTCTCCGCGGCGGCTGTCCGGATGCTCAAAAAGCGGCGTACCGTCAAAGTTGGCCAGACCATGTCCGTCCCTTGGAAAATGTGCCGGCACCCAGTCCAGAATGACTCCTATGTTGCGTTTATGCAGATAGTCAACCAAATACTGAAAATCTGCGGGAGAGCCGTGACGGGAGGTAGGCGCAAAATATCCGGTCACCTGATAACCCCAGGAGCCGTCAAACGGATGCTCTGCAATCCCCATCAGCTCCACATGAGTATAACCCATATCTTTTACATATTTTGCCAGCTCTACTGCGAATTCCCGGTAAGTATAATATCCGTCTTCCCCGTCCTCATGGGCATGACGCCTCCAGGAGCCTGGATGTACTTCATAAATGGACATCGCCTCTTCCGGCCCGTTCCAGCTTTTTCGTTTTTCCATCCACTTCTCATCATGCCAGGTAAAGTGATCAATATCCGCCACTCTGGAAGCATTTCCCGGACGCTTCTCTGCATAGAAAGCAAAGGGATCGGCTTTATAAAGGTATTCTCCCTTCTGGGTCTCAATCAGATATTTATACATACAGCCCTCTTCCAGTTCCGGAACAAAGACCTCATAGATTCCAAGCGGCTCCAGACGGGTCATCTCATATCCGTCCGTGCCCCAGCAGTTAAACTCCCCAACTACGCGCACTCTTTTCGCATTTGGCGCCCATACCGCAAAATAAACTCCCTTCTCTCCCTTGTACTCTGCAGGATGGGCCCCCAGCTTCTTATAAATCTCGTAATGGGTTCCCTGTCCGAAGAGATACTGATCCGTATCGGTGACAGCACACCACGGCCGTTCTTCCACTTTTGTCTTTACTTGTTTTTTTCCCATAAGTCTTCCCCTCTAGTCGAACAGAAAAATTCTGCCCGAGTTTTCCTCTAATGATATGGTTATTTTATCACATTCCGCTGTATTTTCACACCCCAAAAATACATCTTTGCAGTGAGTCTTACCAACAGGATTCGGAAATTCAAAGGCTGCCGGAGCGTCGTCACAGTTCACAGCCACCACAACCGCCTGATCCCCAAGCACTGCCGCATATGCATACTGACGGTTCCGAAGGTACAGCTCCCGGTAGCTCCCTTTCGACAGACACGGACACTCCTTTTTCAGTTTTCCGAGAACAGAGAGAAGCTCTGGAAGCTCCTTCACAGGAGGATTCAGGGAAAGCTCCTTTAGTTCCAGCGCCGGACGCAGAGGATCATCGTTCGGCCCCTCCTTGCGTCCCTCAATGCCCCATTCGCTTCCATAATATATGGAAGGAATTCCCGGCAGCGTATACAGCAGCATCCATACAAGCGGCAGATGCTTTTTCTCGTTCAGCTTGGATGCAATCCTGTCCACATCATGATTGTCTACAAAGGAATAAAGCCGTCTTCCCCGGTAAATACCGCCGTTTTCATCAAACTGCCTGCGGATGGTATGGGCAATTTCAAAATAATTATGGTCATTATGCCCGGAATAGAGACCTTTATGCAGCTCGTAATTGGTTACCGAATGAAGCATGTCCGGCCCGGTCCAGCGGCTGTAATCCCCATGGATCACCTCTCCCATAAGCCAGAAATCTTCCTTTTCACCGGCTGTCATACTGCGCATATCCTTCATAAACTGAAAGTCCAGGCAGTCTGCACAGTCCAGGCGGATTCCGTCTATATCAAACTCCCGAATCCAAAACCGGATCACATCGAATAAATATTCTCTGACCTCCTGATTCTGCAGATTCAGATTGGCCAGCTCAAAGCAATTTCTCCATGCCTTATACCAGAATCCATCATTATAGCAGGTATTTCCCTGAAAGCTCAGTTCCTGGTACCAGCCGCAGTATCCGGAAGACTCCCGGTTCTTCTGAATATCCTGAAATGCCCAGAATTCCCGGCCCGTATGATTAAACACGCCGTCCACGACCACTCTGACGCCTGCAGCATGGCAGTAATTTACAAACTCCTTAAAGTCCTCATTGCTTCCCAGACGTTTGTCCACCAGCTTATAATCCCTTGTGTCATATCCGTGGGATGTGGATTCAAACAAAGGCCCGATATAAACAGCCGTACAGCCAAGCCTCTGAATATGGTCCACCCAGGGCAAAAGCTTCGGCAGACGGTGTACAACTTCCTCCTCGTTATTATATTTCGGCGCTCCCAGCATTCCCAGCGGATACATGTGATAGAACACCGCACTTTCATACCATTTTTCCATAATGAAAAACCTCCTTGTTATCTTCACTTCATTATACTAAAAAACTGCCCTTTTATCAACGTATGTTCATCTGCCCATATATAAAGGCAGCCTCCTTTTATTCTGGGGCTGCCCTGTTCCTGTCTTATCTTCTGCTTATTTCCATCAGCTTTTCACGCATAGTATTTTCAATCTGTGTCAGCTCCGCCTCCGCTTCTCTGCGTCTGCTTCTGCCTTCCTCCTGAATATGCATAACCTCGTCTAAAGTGGAGATTAACGTTTCATTGGTCTGTTTGAGCGTCTCTATATCCACAATGCCTCTCTCAGACTCCTTTGCTGTCTGTACAGTTGCCATTTTCAATGTTTCTGCGTTTTTCTTCAGCAGCTCATTGGTCATATCGCTGACTGCCTGCTGAGCCTTGGCCGCCTGTGCAGAATGATCCATACCAATCGCCAGTACCATCTGGCTTTTCCACAGCGGAATCGTATTTACCAGTGTGGATTGTATTTTCTCAGACATCACCGTATCATTGTTCTGTATCAGGCGAATCTGCGGCGCCATCTGCATTGCCACGGTCCGGGTCAGCTCCAGGTCATGCACCTTCTTTTCAAACCGGTTGCACAGCTCCGCCATGTCTCTTGCCTTCTGCGTATCCTCAGGCAGTCCGCTGCCCTCTGCCCGTCTTAGAAGCTCTGGAAGCTCCTTAGTCCGTACCATGGCAAGCTTCTGCTTCCCGGCCAGAATGTACATGGATAATTCCTTATAATAGTTCAGATTCAGTTCGTACATCTGATCCAGCATAGCCGCATCCTTTAAAAGCTGTATCTGATGCCCCTCTAAAACTTTGCAGATACGGTTTATATTCACTTCCGCCTTTTCATATTTCGCTTTCATATTCGCAAGACGGTTTGTATTTTTCTTTAAAAACCCAAAGAAGCCCTTTTCCTCTTCCTCATCCTCTATACTTTTCAGTTCCAAAACCACCCGGGCAAGATCCTCTCCGATTTCTCCAAGATCTCTGCTCCTTACATTTCCAAGGGCGGTTTCTGAAAAATCCGCAATTTTCTTCTGAGATCCGGCTCCATACTGCAGAACCATCTGAGAATTGGTAATATCTATCTGCTCTGCGAATTCGTCTACCTGTCTCTGTTCCTGCGGCGTAAGAACGACTTTTAACTTTTCCACCTCATCTGCAGCAGAAGAAGCTTTTGCCTCACGCGGCATATCTTCCTCCGCAAACGGTTCCAGCGTCAGTGCAGGAGCCTCCTTTAACATCATTTCCAGGTCTTGATTCATTTACGCTTCCTTCCCCTTTTCCTTTCTTTCAGAAAATTCGCTCTTCATATAACCATCCTGCATTAAAATGGTTTTCAGCGCCTTCGCATCTGCGGCAGCTTCAAATGCCGCTGTCTGATACATATCATCCAAAAGCTTTGCAAATGCCTGATTGATCGTATCCAATGTTTTCTCAATCTCTGTTTTGGCGCTCATAATATTCTCCCCCCGGATACCCGCTTTATCAAAATCCGCATAGGACTCCACCAGCTTTACCGTGGTAGGCAGATAATAATCCATAAATTTCCGCATCTGCGGACATTTTTCGGGATGCTCCTTCAGCACTGCAAAAATACGCTGAAGAAGATAATCAAGCTGATACAGCTTATTGGAAATCGTTTCTCCGGCAATTTCCAGATTCAACTGCCGGAGCCTGTCCATATATTCACGTCCCTCATGCTCAATCCGGATTTCTTCAGGAATCTCTTCCTCCGGACTGTCCTGAAATACGGCTGTCTGCCCAGCTTCCTGCTGAAGCTGCTTCTTCTCCCACTCTCTTTGTAAAGATAAATACTGTTCCCAGGTTTCATCGTCCAGAACAAACACCGTTTCCTGAAGATCCATATGTCCCTGGGGAAATATTCCCGCATTCAGCATGCTTCTCAGATCTTTACGCACCCTCCGGACGCTCTGCCCTGTGCGGGCGGCAAGCTCCCTGATCTCCATATACATCTTTTCACCGGTCAGCTTCAAATACCGCTCCGCCCGCTGCAGACGCGCTCTCAGACTGCAGCCTTTTCTCAGAAGCCCGGCTGAAAACACACCCGGAACAGCGAGAATCAGGGTGGCGCCGATACCGGATAAATTCCATGTTACCAAAGCGGCTACCAGTATCAGAAATGCCAGAAATCCAAAAATTCCCGTTCCGATGCTTCCAAAGACCGTAAGAAGTATGCCGGACACCCGTCCCCTTTTATAAATATATGCTGCCGGTAATTTTTTCTGTCTCTCTGTCCGCTCAGGCCGGATATTCTCCCGATTGAACTTTATAAGCTGATCATGCGCCTGGCTGACCTGACGGCGCACCTCGTCCATGGCACAGTCTATGGTATCCTTCACCACATAGTTCATCTGTCCGAAATTCCCGGATTCCACAGCATCCTGCACAGCATTCTTGATTTTCTCTCCGATATCGGAAAAGTCCTGTTTTTCGCTCATTCTTTCATCCTTGTCAGCAAACTGCACAGCCTTTGGCAGAGGGAAGCCGCAGCAGCCTGCCTGCGCCTATTCCCCAAGATATGCCTTTTTCACCGACTCGTCATTCAAAAGATCCTGCGCATTTCCTTCCAGAACAATACGTCCTGTCTCCAGTACATAACCGCGGTCCGCAATGGAAAGTGCTTTTTTCGCATTCTGCTCTACCAGAAGAACCGTTGTTCCGCCGGCGCTGACACTCTTGATAATATCAAAAATTTCATTTACAAAGATGGGAGATAACCCCATAGACGGCTCATCCATCAAAATAATCCGGGGCTTGGACATCAGCGCGCGCCCCATGGCAAGCATCTGCTGCTCTCCGCCGGACAGTGTGCCTGCCGGCTGATTTTTGCGCTCCTCCAGTCTCGGGAAACGCTTATAGACCGTCTGAAGCGACTCCTCGATCTCTTCCTTGCTGCTCCTCGTATATGCGCCCAGCTTCAGATTTTGAAAAACACTTAAGGATGCAAATACGCGCCTTCCTTCCGGCACATGCGCCATACCCAAAGACACAATCTTATGGGCAGGTATCTTCGTAATATCCGCTCCTTCAAAGGTCACCGTGCCATTCTTTGGAGCAATCAACCCGGAGATCGTATGAAGCGTTGTCGTCTTACCCGCGCCGTTGGCGCCGATCAGCGCAATTACCTCTCCCTCATTGACCTGGAAGGAAATCCCTTTGATAGCCTGAATCATCCCATAATAGACTTCCAGGTCCTTAATTTCAAGCATTGCCATCCGTCTTTCCTCCTATTCTCCAAGATATGCGGTAATAACCTTCGGGTCCTTCAGCACCTCCGAAGTATCCCCGCATGCCAGCACCTGTCCAAAATTCAGCACCGTCAGCTTCTCGCAGATTCCCGCCACCAGCTTCATATCATGCTCTATCAAAAGAATTGTCATATGGAACTGGTCGCGCACAAAACGGATCGTATCCATCAGCTCCTGGGTCTCGTTCGGATTCATCCCGGCTGCAGGCTCATCCAGAAGAAGAAGCTTGGGATTCGTCGCAAGCGCACGGGCAATCTCCAGCTTTCTCTGCTTTCCGTAAGGCAGATTAGACGCCTTGTAATCGGCCTCTTTATTCAAATCAAAAACCTCCAGAAGCTCCATCGCCCGCTCATCCATGGCCCGTTCTGCCTGGCGGAATCTGGGCAGGCGCAGAATCCCGGTCAGGGTGGAATACACATATTCCTTCTGATTGTGCAGTCCCGCCTTTACATTATCCAGCACCGTCAAATCCGAAAACAGACGGATATTCTGAAAGGTTCTTGCCACGCCTTCTTTATTAATCTCAATATTCGTCTTTCCGGTAATATCCTCCCCATCCAGAAGGATCTTGCCGTCGGAAGGCTTATACACACCTGTCAGCATATTAAAGACCGTTGTCTTGCCTGCGCCATTTGGGCCGATCAAGCCATACAGCTCTCCCTTTTCGATCTCTAAATTAAAATCATCAACGGCGCGAAGGCCGCCAAAGGAGATACCAAGGTTTTTCACCTCTAAAATCGCCATGATTACTGCACCTCCTTCTCTTCCTTATGAAACAGCTTCGCCGGTGTATAACGCTCACGCAGTGCAATCGCCTTCGGACTCCAGGTAAAAATCATCGTGGCAATTAAAACCACCGCATAAATCAGCATCCGGTACTCGTTCAGGGATCTTAAAAGCTCCGGAAGCAGAGTAAGTACAACCGCTGCAATCATGGAACCGCGGATGCTTCCGATACCGCCGAGTACGACGAATACCAGAATCATAATGGACATGTTGTATCCAAAATTCTTTGGAAGCGCGGTCAGTGTAGACAGATTATGGGCGTACAGCACGCCGGCTGCCCCCGACAGGGCAGCGGAAACACTAAACGCCAGAATCTTATATTTTGTAATATTAATACCGATAGACTCCGCCGCAATCCGATTGTCCCGGATCGCCATAATTGCACGGCCTGTTCTGGAATGAACCAGGTTAATAACAATAAAAAGAGTAAGCAGGACCAGAATTATTCCAATGGTAAAATTGGAATCCGTAGGGGTTCCGGTAATTCCCTGGGCACCTTTAATAATAACCACTCCGTCCGGCTCCATTCCAAGGGACATGGCATCCTTCATGGAAAAATGGAATCCATTGCTGTCAAGTCCAAGATATACTACATTTACCAGATTTTTAATAATTTCGCCGAATGCCAGCGTTACGATTGCCAGATAGTCTCCTCGCAGGCGAAGCACCGGGATGCCGATCAAAACACCGCAGATACCTGCGCAGACAACTCCTATTAAAAGAGCAATGATAAAACGGACTGTCGGAACGGGTATTATCTCCGCCGTACATTTAGAAAAAACCGCTCCGGCAAAAGCGCCTACACACATAAATCCGGCATGGCCAAGGCTCAGCTCGCCCAGAATACCGACTGTCAGATTCAGGGACACAGCCAGAATGACATATACGCACAGAGGAACCAAAATTCCTTTCATCAGGCTGGACATATGTCCGGTCCGCATAAAAATCTCGCAGAAAATATAGGCCAGAACCACGATTCCGTAAGTGATCAGGTTGCTTTTTGTATTTTTTGATAATTTTTTCATCCCCTCAACCTCCACTTATACTTTTTCCTGAATCTGCTTCCCGAGAATGCCTGTGGGCTTCACTACAAGCACCACAATCAGCACCGCAAATACAATTGCATCTGCCAGCTGGGACGAAATATATGCTTTTCCGAGAATTTCAATAATTCCAAGCAGCACGCCTCCGATAAATGCGCCTGGTATAGAGCCGATCCCCCCGAATACTGCCGCCACAAACGCTTTGATGCCGGGCATAGCCCCGGTGTACGGAGTCAGGGACGGATAAGCGGAGCAAAGAAGTACGCCCGCCACAGCCGCCAGGGCAGAACCGATCGCAAAAGTCAGCGCAATCGTCGCATTGACGTTGATTCCCATAAGCTGGGCGGCGCCGTCATCCTCAGACACCGCCAGCATAGCATGCCCCGCCTTGGAATATTTCATAAAGGTCATCAGACAAATCATAATCACAACGCAGGCGGCCACCGTTATAATCGTTTCACCCGAAATATTCAGTTGTCCATCCGCAAACTGAAGAGGTTTCATCTTCACAACAGAGGAAAACGATTTGGTATTCGCGCCAAAAATCAACAGTGCCATATTCTGCAGAAAATAGCTCGCTCCGATTGCGGTAATCAGAACTGCCAGCTTGGATGCATGACGCAGCGGCTTATAAGCGATTCGTTCAATCGCCATTCCAAGCAATGTACAGACAGCGACAGAGATCAGGACGGATACCGGAATCGGAAGTCCCATGCTGTTAATCGCCACAAACGCCACATAGCTTCCAATCATAATAACATCGCCATGGGCAAAGTTCAGCATCTTCGCAATACCGTATACCATCGTATATCCCAGCGCAATAATTGCATATACACTGCCAAGGCTGATGCCGTTCAACAGATAGGATACGAAACTCATCTTACTTCAACTCCTCTTTCTTTCATTGTATAAAAGGTCTGCACCGGACGGAAATTCGACCGTCCTATCCGCACAGTATAACATAAAATATATATCAGCACAAGCCGACAATTTTTGTTTCCGCAAAAACAAATAAGGGGCATTCCTGTCCGGAACGCCCCTGTTCTTTCATTCTGATATCATAATTGCCTGTACTGCCGGCCAGCTTACTGTGCTGCATAAGCGCCGTCGGTGATAACAACAGCCTTCGGTGATTTGCTCGGCTCTCCGTCCTCGGACCAGGTGATACCTGTGCCAGTCAGACCGTCAACCGTAATCTGGGTCATAGCAGCTTTCATTGCCTCGCACATATCGGATACGCTCATATCTGCAGTAACCCCTGCCTGCTCTGCCGCCGCCTTGATAATGTAGATTGCATCATAAGCGTCCGCCGCGAACTGGTTCGGGATCTCGCCGTAAGCCTCCTGATAAGCAGTTACAAAGCTCTTGGTAGCCTCATCGTCAGCGTCTGCCGCGAACGGAGTAAGGAGCATAACGCCCTCAGCCAGCGCGGTATCAAAGTTTTCAACTGCCAGAATACCGTCCAGGCCGTCACATCCGAAGAAGATCGGTTCAAAGCCCATGCCGTTTGCCTGTGTCAGAATAATGGAAGCCTCTGTATAATAAATCGGAAGGAACACCAGCTCTGCCGCCGCTTCCTTTGCCTTCTGAAGCTGTACTGAGAAATCGGTCTTACTGTCGGCAGTGAATGCCTCTGCAGCTACGATTTCAATTCCCTGGTTCGCTGCTTCTGCAGAAAACTTTTCATAGATACCCGTGGAGTACACATCGGAGCTGTCATAAATCACTGCCACCTTGGTAGCGATTCCGTTTTCACCGATATACTGTGCAGATGCCGCTCCCTGGTTCGGATCAGAGAAGCATACACGGAATGCATTCGGCTGTGCAATACTCTCAACAGCAGAACCGGACGGAGTCAGATGGAACATATTGTCCTCTGCGCTCTTTGCAACAACTGCAGTACACGGAGTAGAGGTTACGGTACCCATCAGCATCTGCATACCCCAATCCTTTAAAGTATTGTATGCATTTACAGATTTCTCCGCATCATGCTCATCATCCTCAAACTGGAACTCTACCTGCATACCATTGATTCCGCCGGCTGCATTGATTTCATCAACTGCAAGATTCGCCGCATTCATAACAGCCATTCCGTACACAGCAGCGCCTCCGGTAATCGGTCCGATACCGCCGATTTTCAGAACGCCGCCCTCTGCAGCCGCTCCGGTGCTTTCAGCATCTTCGGCGCCCTCGCTGTCTGTTTCAGTGCCTTCGGTTGTCTCTGCAGCTTCTCCGGTCGTAGTCTCTTCGGTATCTGCCGGCGCTTTAGAGCCGCCGCATGCTACTACAGAAAAAGCAAGTACTGTTGCCATAGCAAGACTAAGTAACTTTTTCATAATTCTTTCCTCCTACAAATATAATAAAATAAATACCCGATACAGGAACCTGCATCGGATATCATGATAAACATTGAATTTTCATTTGTCAATTCATTTTTAGAGTTTTTATAATTTTTATAGAATTTTGGCTCCTTCTACCAATATCTTCGGATACACAGAAC
>VSNE01000079.1 GCA_009774155.1 Lachnospiraceae bacterium | reverse complement strand
AAAAATTTTTAAAGGGCGGAAGCTCCATGTATCCGCTGGAGCTGCTTCGGATGGCAGGTGTGGATATGGAAAGGAAAGAATCTGTAGAGGACGCGCTGAAGATATTTGTGCAATATTTAGATGAGATGGAAAGGCTGACAGATCATGACAAGGTATGAGGCAATTTTCCGAAGGAAATCGGTTCGGAAATATACAAATGAGGAAATTGACGGATGGACTCTGGAAAGAATAGAAAGGTTTGGGATGGATGCCATCAGTGTCCGTCCCGATATCCGGGTAAAGTGGCATATATTCCGGGCGGCCGATCAAAAGCTCAAAGGAATGTTCCAGGTAAAAGCGCCGTACTATGCCGCACTGTATTCGGAAATCTGTGAGGACTATCAGGAAAATGCGGGCTGTCTGATGGAGCAGTTTTCTCTGTATCTGCATACACTTGGAATCGGAAGCTGCTATCAGGGAGCCGCGAGTCTGAAGGATGACAGTAAGGAGGATCTGGAGCTGGTTATAATTATGGCATTTGGCTATCCGGCGGAGCCTTTGGAACGGGACTGGACAGAGTTTAAGAGGCTTGAACTGAAAAAACTGGTGCGGGTGCACGGAACCTTTGAGAAATTTCACAGAAAGCTTTTGGAGGCTGCGCGTCTTGCTCCTTCAGCGCTGAATATGCAGCCGTGGCGTTTTGTAACTACGGAAAACAGGATTCATTTGTTTGTGAAAAAACCGAATAAAATGGGTTACCGCAGGCAGTTGGATATGAATTTGTTCGGCGCAGGAATTGCTCTTTCCCATATACTGCTTACGGCGGAGGAATTCTGGCTCGATCTGGAATATCAGAAGCTGGACAGTATTATGGAGAAAGATTTCCAGAGCTATCTTTATGTGGGAAGTCTGGTTATTCTAAGCGAGAGCAAAAAAATTTAAATTACCTGTTGACAGAAGCGCCGTTTTGCTGTATTATATCTATGTTGCTGATGCGGCATAAAAATCGAACAGGCAGTTTGCACGAGTGGCTCAGTGGTGGAGTATCGCCTTGCCAAGGCGAGGGTCGCGGGTTCGAATCCCGTCTCGTGCTTCAGAGCAGAGAGCTTGAAATAAAAGGGTTTCCGGAATTTCCGGGAACCCTTTTGCATGATCTTATTGAGCGCTTTCTAACGGTTTTTCTAACGAACTGCGATTTGCATCCGAAAAGAGCTTTTCTCCGATTTTCAGGACTTCTGTCCTGTGCATGGATTTCTTTTCCATTCCCTGGTAATAATTTTGTGTGGTGCTGGTTCTGGAATGACCAGGTGCATCCACGAATTGGAAGCCCCTGACGGGAAACGTCGGGGGAAGCTCCGCAGACAGGAAATCAAAATTTATTATTTTTTTGTCGTCAGGTAAAATTGCCGACGCATAAAGCCCGATCTGTCCGGCAAGTTGAAGAAAGGCGAGGACTTCGATAAGCTTCCGGAAACGTGGGTAATTTTTATCACAGAAAATGACGTAATGGAAAAAGGGCTGCCGCTCTATCCGATTGAGCGGTGCTTTTTAGGAACCGGGGAAAGATTTGAGGACGGTTCACACATATTATATGTAAATGGTGCTTACCGTGGAGATACGCCAATCGGAAAGTTAATGCATGACTTCTCCTGCACAGACGCTGCGGATATGTACTATGGGACACTGGCAGACAGGGTGAGTTTTTTAAAGAGAGCAAGGAGGGAATCGAGATTATGTGCCGGGCTATGGAGGATATGAGGAATCAGACATTGAAAGAGGGAATGATAAATGTTGCAAAGAAAATGCTGGAAGATGGAACAATAACGCTTGAAAAGATTGCGGAATTTGTTGACCTTTCAGTTGACGAAGTGAGAAAATTGAAAACAGACCAGAATATGTAAATGACACTAATGAGCCAGGAATCTAAAAAACAGGTTCCTGGCTCTATTTTTTTGCCCTGAAATGTAAATTTTTTGTGAATTTGATTAAAAAGTAAAAAGTCCTTTACAAAACGGCGAAGTCGATTTTAATTAGCTGCGGCGCGAAATTAGCACCTTTCGCCAGTGCAGCGACACGTTGTGGCATATAAACTCTGCGTGGGATTTTCCTGCAAAGAGGTAAAAGTGACGGAAAGGCTACAGCCTTTCTAACTGATATTCCGAGAAGTGAAATGACGGGGTAACGCCCTGAAACGCTTCCCTTGATACTGTGTTGGAAGAAACGGGACGTATTTCCCGCGACTGTCCCCTTTGGGGATAAAGCAAAACCGAGTCAGAGGTGGCCGGGGGTGTTAGGCCGGAGGTCTATAAAGTACCTATGTCCAGAATGCGGCTGACTACCGATGACAAAAGCCCGGATGTACAGGTTGGACCAAAGCTCCAGTGTTTTTGCATTTTTATTTGGACAACAGTAATTGTAACGGTTTTAAAAATGGGGAAACTCAGGAGATTTACATATTGTATATTTCTTATATTTCCGGTATTCTATAAACAGAGGTTTTTCGACAAAAAGCTACAGACATATCATAAATGTAATGCCTGTTTTTGGCGGATTTGGTAAAATTATAACAAACAGAATATCTGAAGAACCAGGTATATTTTAATTAGGAGGTAAATAACTATGAATCAATGTTATGGCTGCGAAACATGCAAAAGCGCAGACAAGCCGCTGGAAAGCTTTATCGCGGGGCTGCCTATGGAGACATCCCATCATCGGGTGAAGGGACAGAGCGTAAAGTGCGGATTTGGACTGAAGGGAGTCTGCTGCCGTCTGTGCTCCAACGGCCCGTGCCGTATTACGCCCACTGCTCCGAGAGGAATCTGCGGTGCAACGGCGGATGTGATTGTCACCCGCAACTTTCTGCGCGCAGTAGCATGCGGAAGCGGATGCTACATTCACATCATAGAGAAAACCGCATGGAATCTGAAAAATACGGCTCTGAACAAAGGTGAGATTAAAGGACACAATGCTTTGGCGGAGCTGGTAAAGGAATTTGATATTGACGCGTCCCTGGACGAGCACGCACAGGCTCTGGCGGTGGCTGACAAGGTGCTGGCTGATCTTTATAAGCCTGTATGGGAAGAGATGGAGCTGGTGGAGAAGATGGCGTATGCGCCGCGCTATAAAAGATGGAAGGAGCTGGGCATTGTACCGGGCGGTTCCAAATCCGAGGTGTTTGACGGCGTTGTAAAATGCTCCACCAACTTAAACTCCGATCCGGCAGAGATGCTGATGACCTGTCTGCGTCTTGGTATTTCCACAGGGCTTTACGGACTGACTCTGACCAACCTGTTAAATGACGTAATGCTGGGCGAGCCTCAGATTCGTCTGGCCCCGGTTGGACTGAATGTTATTGACCCGGATTATATTAATATTATGATTACCGGGCACCAGCATTCCCTGTTCACCCATATTCAGAACCGTCTGACGGATGCGGATGTGGTGGAAAAGGCGAAGGCAGCGGGAGCCAAGGGCTTTAAGCTGGTCGGATGTACCTGCGTAGGACAGGATTTACAGCTTAGAGGAGCGCATTATACCGATATTTTCGACGGACATGCAGGAAATAACTACACCAGCGAAGCAGTTCTGGCAACAGGAGCCATCGATGCGGTGCTGTCTGAGTTTAACTGTACGCTTCCGGGTATTGAGCCAATCTGCGATGAGCTCAGGATTAAACAGATTTGTCTCGATCTGGTGGCCAAGAAAGCCAACGCAGAGTCGGTGGAGTATGCATATGAGAAGAGAGAGGAGCAGACAGAAGTCATTATTGACAAGATTATTGCCGCCTATAAAGAGCGCCGCGGCGTAGTTCCTATGAACCTGCAGCCGGAGCATGGCAACAAGAATACGCTGACAGGTATTTCCGAAGGCTCTTTAAAGGAGTTCCTGGGCGGGCAGTGGAAGCCGCTGATCGACCTTCTGATATCCGGCAGGATCAAAGGTGTGGCAGGCGTTGTGGGATGCTCCAATTTAACTGCAGGCGGGCATGACGTGCTGACTGTGGAGCTGACCAGGGAGCTGATCAAGCGTGACATCATCGTTCTTTCCGCAGGATGCTCTTCAGGAGGCCTTGAGAATTGCGGCCTGATGACCCCGGAGGCTGCGGAGCTGGCAGGAGACAGCTTAAAAGAAGTATGTAAGAGTCTTGGAATTGCGCCGGTTCTGAACTTCGGTCCATGTCTGGCTATCGGACGCCTGGAGATGGTTGCAACCGCGCTGGCAAAGGAAATAGGTATCGATATCCCGCAGCTTCCGCTGGTGCTTTCCGCGCCTCAGTGGCTGGAGGAGCAGGCTCTGGCGGATGGATGCTTCGGCCTGGCGCTCGGGCTTCCGCTTCACCTTGGGCAGCAGCCGTTCATTGCGGGCAGCGAGCTGGTAGTGAATGTACTTACAGAGGGCTTAAAAGAGATTACCGGCGGTCAGGTTCTGGTAGAGATCGATCCGGTAAAAGCGGCAGACCAGATGGAAGCAATCATTATGGAGAGAAGAAAAGGCCTGAACATCTAAGGAGGAAGCCAAAATGAAACGAATCATGATAGATCCCTCCAAATGCGATGGGTGTAAGAACTGTGCGCTGGCATGTATGGACAGCCACCGCACGGACGGCGGGGAAGGAGTTATCACTCTAAATTTCAACCTTCCGGAAACGGAAGCCCGCAATGACATACAAAATGACGGCAGGGGAGGCTATCTTCCTATGTTCTGCCGGCACTGCAGCGTGCCGGGCTGTGCCAACAGCTGCATGAGCGGCGCATTGAAAAAGGATATGGAGACCGGACACGTGGTTTACGATGAGAAACGCTGCGGCGCCTGCTTTATGTGCGTTATGAACTGTCCATACGGCATTCCGAAGCCGGATGCCGGCGGCAGGAAGATTTTAAAATGTGATTTCTGCAATGAACGTCCGGAAGGTCCGGCGTGTGTGGCGGCCTGTCCGAAGCAGGCAATCTGGGTAGAGGAGGTGTAAGCGGATGGGTGAAAAGTATGTAATCGTCGGTGCCGGAGCGGCCGGTATCGCGGCGGCGGCGCGTATCCGCCTTTACAATAAAGATGCGACAGTTATTATGATGTCCATTGATGAATATTCTCATTCCCGCTGTATGCTGCACAAGTTTCTGGGCGGCGAGCGTACAGAAGAGGAATTGTCCTTCACAGAGCCGGACTTTTTTGAGAAAAACGAGATCTACTGGGGAAAGGCCCAGACAGCGCTTGGCCTGGATACCGGGAAAAAGCAGATTAAAATGGAAAACGGCTATCAGCCGTATGACAAGCTGTTAATTGCGACGGGAGCTGTATTCGGTATTCCGCCTATCAATCATTTCCGAACGGCGTCCAATGTGTACGGTTTCCGTGATTTGACGGATGCACAGAAAATTGACGCGGCTGTCAGGGAAAAAAATGCCAAGCATGTATTTATCGTCGGTTCCGGACTTGTGGGCCTGGATGTGGCCTGCGGGCTGATGGAGCGCGGCGTGAAGGTGACGATTGCGGAGATGGCGCCGAGAGTTATGCCGCTTCAGACGGATGATACGGCTGCGAAAGCCTATCAGGAACGCTTTGAGGCGCGCGGAGCCAGGTTCCTTCTCGGCATAGGCGCAAGCGACAGCATTGTCAACAGCCGGAATGAGATTACGGCCGTGACCCTTTCCAACGGGGAGACTGTGGAGTGCGACTTTGTAGTATGCGCGGCAGGCGTGCGCCCGAATATCGCATGGCTGGAGGGAAGCGGCCTTGCTGTGGATCGGGGCGTTACGGTGGATGAATACATGCGCACATCCGCACCGGATGTCTATGCCGCAGGCGATGTGACCGGGCTGTCCGGTATCTGGCCCAACGCTATGGATATGGGAAGAATTGCCGCGTCTAACATGTGCGGGGCGGCGGCCGCTTACACGGATCGGTACTGCATGAAAAATACATCCAATTTCTTCGGACTTCATATGCTGACCATTGGAGATATCAATGCGCAGATAGAAGGCGCGGATATTTATGTAAAGGAAAGCCGGGGCTGTTATAAAAAAGCAGTCGTAAAAGACGGCGTTCTGAAGGCAATTTTAATTCAGGGCGATATTTCTCATACAGGGCACTGGCAATATTTGATTAAAAGTGGTATAAATATAAGCGGAATATTAACAAGGAAGGACGTATTTGATATTACCTATGGAGATTACTTCGGACTGGATGATATGGGTGAATATCAGTACACGATTTAAGGAGGAAAAGACTAATGTATGCAGAATTCGACAATAGCCTGGTAACTGGCAACGAGATGATTGACGGACAGCATAAGGAACTGATTGGCAAGATCAATAAGCTGGTGGACTGCTGTGAGCAGGGCGGCGGCAAGCTGGAGGCCATTAAAATGCTGGATTATCTGTCGGACTATACGGAGTTCCATTTTGGGGCGGAGGAAAAGCTTCAGGAGGAGATTTCTTATCCGGGCATTGAGGAACACAAAAAGCAGCATGCGGCTTTCGTAAAAGCAGTTGCAGAGCTTCATGAGATGCTGGAGGAAGAGGAGGGCCCGACAGCGGCATTTGTAGAGGCGGTCAACAAGAATGTGATCGACTGGCTGTACAAGCATATCAAAGGCTTCGACTGTTCCATTGCCGCTTATATGAACATGGACGGACATGCGGAAATGCTGTAAAGTTATCTGACCAAAGAGAGACGCCCCCGGCTCTGTAAGAACCGGGAGGCGTTTTTGGCGCTTCCGGGTATTGCCCGGCTGGGGATATATCATGGATAAGCAACATAAAGATGTATATATACAAATGAAGGAGAGAAGATTATGCTGGGAGTATTATTTCAGCCCTTTGTAGGCTATCTGATTCCGGTAATTCTGGTGGTTCTTTTACTGATTGTTTTGGCAAGAGGATATGTAAAGGCTCCGCCGGACAGGGCATTTATTATTTCAGGACTGAAGAAGGAACCCAAAATTCTGATTGGAAGGGCAGGGATTAAAATTCCGTTTTTCGAGCGGATGGATAAGCTGTATCTGGGACAGATGACCGTGGATATTAAAACGGAGCAGTCAGTTCCAACTACGGATTTTATCAATGTAAATGTAGATGCGGTGGCAAAGGTAAGGATTGATCCGAGCATCGACGGAATCCGTCTGGCTTCCAAGAACTTTCTGAATAAGAATTCCGATCAGATTACACAGGATCTGAAGGATTCCCTGCAGGGAAATATGAGGGAAATCATCGGCACGCTTACATTGAAATCCATTAACACAGACAGGGACTCCTTCTCGGATCAGGTTATGGAAAAGGCTTCAAAAGATATGAAGAAGCTCGGCATTGAAGTGGTATCCTGCAATATTCAGAATGTTACCGATGAAAACGGACTGATTAAAGACTTAGGCGCCGATAATACGGCAAAGATCAAGAAGGATGCTTCCATCGCCAGAGCGCAGGCTGAGAGAGATGTGGCGATTGCACAGGCAGAAGCAAATAAGGCTTCCAATGATGCGAGGGTATTGGCCGAGACAGAGATTGCGGAGAAAAACAATGAGCTGGCCATTAAGAAGGCAGAGCTGCAGCAGGTTTCCGATACAAAGAAGGCTATGGCGGACGCAGCATACAAGATTCAGGAGCAGGAACAGCAGAAGGTGATACAGACAGCCACGGTGAATGCCCAGATTGCAAAGGCAGAAAGAGAGGCAGAGCTGCGTAAGCAGGAGGTTCTGGTTACTCAGCAGGCATTGGAGGCGGAGATTAATAAAAAAGCGGATGCAGACCGTTATGCTGTGGAGCAGGCAGCGGCGGCGGCTCTGGCTAAAAGAAAGAGAGACGCAGAGGCAAAGAGATACGAAGCGGAGCAGGACGCTTTGGCAAAAAAGGCGCAGGCAGAGGCAGGTAAATACTCCATGGAGCAGGAGGCGGCAGGTATTCAGGCACGGGGAACCGCAGAGGCAGAGGCTATCCGGGCAAAGGGTATGGCGGAAGCGGAAGCGATGGAAAAGAAGGCCGAGGCATACCAGAAGTATAACCGGGCTGCGGTTGCGGAAATGCTGATTGATGTTCTTCCTGACATTGCCGGAAAGATAGCGGAGCCGCTGAGCCAGATAGATAAGATCACAATTATAGGAGGCGGGGACGCTTCAGGCGTGGGAGATGTGGCCGGAAATGTTCCGGCAATCATGACCAGAATATTTGAATCCATGAAAGAAACCGTCGGAATTGATTTGGCTGAAATTGTAAAAGCAGATACTTATGACGCCAAGGTGACGAGAAATGTGAATATTTCCGGACTGCAGAATACAGAAGAAAAGGAAGTCTGATCCAGGAGGAAGGAAAATGGGGTTATTTGGAATTTTTGGAAATAAAGACAAAGGGGAGAGCATGATTCCTGCAAATGACACAGAGAGGTGGATTACGGGCACATATGCCATGTGGTCGGAGTCCACGGGAGGCAGATGGGGGTATATTGCAGGTTCCCCTGAAAAGAACAAGAAGGAGGCTGCCTCCATGAGAGTGATGCTGCGCAATGACTGGGAAATATCCGGAAAAGCCGCGCTTCTGGATATGGTTTCCTTTCTGACCGCGCTGTATGAGGAAGGAATAGAGTGCGCGCAGGAGGAGATAGATGCGGCTGCGTGGGATCTGTGCAGAGCCTGCCAGATTCTGGGAATGGGATATGTGGGAGGATATATTGAGCGGCAGGAAATGACAGACGCCTCTGTGGGAGTAGGCCGCATTATGCAGAAATATTATCATTCCTGGGGAGAACTGTATGACAGTTACCTGAAGGGGTATGCAAAATGGAGAAGAGAAGCCGGCGCAGAGGCAGAAAAGGATATTACAGCAAGAGAAGAGCTTTGCCGGAGGCTGAGGGATATGCCGGAGGGTCCCTGTTCCGTGGCCTGGAATCTGCCTCTTGCTTAACAGGCGCTGCTTTTGGCACCATATTTTTTTAAGAGCACAATGGTGCTGAAGATATCCAGAACGGCTATCATCTGAAGCGCATAGTGGACAGCCGGGGGTCTTTCCCCATCAGGAAGCTGCTTCCGAAGATACTTGATATAGCATGCCCCGAAGCAGCCGCTTTGCACAATCATGGCACAGGTGATAAAAACAGGAACAGGGACAAAGAAAATCATAAGCCCTCTGGAAGCGCCTATCAGAATAAACCATGCCAGAAAGCTGTAGATAAAATTCAATATGTAAAACGGAACAGAACCGAATTTCAGCAGGAGCCATCCCTTTTGCAGCCTGCCGTATTCTTTGCGCAGGTATGCGACAGCGGCCATCCCTGCGCTGACCCATCCAAGTATATGGACAGCGGCAATCATAATGATATAAAATAAGAAAAGCGATTCTCCCATAATGTTCCAGCTCCCCTGGAAAAGAATGGCGCAGGGCGTCAGAATGCTGAGCAGCAAATGGATATACATTCCGGCCAGAAATACCTTTGTTGACTTCATTTTTACTGCCTTTCTTAAACTTTTTCGATATTTTCAGATGTAAAGTATTATATCATTGATTGCTGCCGGTGTACAGTGTTTGGCTTTGCCGCCTTGAATTACATTCCTTCCTGTGCTATGATGAAACTGACATTTGACTGGCGGCCCGTGCATAGCGTTGTAAGGAGGCCGGCCGTGCTGAGTCTATAAACTATTAGTCGAGGGTGTTACAGGAGGTTTTATGAATGAAAGAACAGAGACATAAACGTAAGGAAACTTACTCTTTGCTTCTGATCTCCAATACGGGCGGGAGCAGCAGACAATTTCATATTTCGCTTTTTTTCTTTCGTCTGCTGTTTTTCCTTATTTTTCTTGTCTGCGGGGCCGCAGGATGGTTTGCATACCAGTATCTGACCGGAAGCGGCAAGACAGAGGCTTTGCAGGAAAAGGTTCTGGCGCAGGAGTTGCTTGTTAAGCAGCTTGAAGGGGAGAAGGAGGAGC
>VSNE01000078.1 GCA_009774155.1 Lachnospiraceae bacterium | reverse complement strand
GTATAAGGGCGGACGGAATCAGAATCCCCGCTGTTGTCCCAATAATCTTATAACTCAGTCCCCCTATAAAAATCAGTACGCAGAATACAAACACAATTGTAATCGTAGTGGACAGATCCGGCTGCTCCTTTACCAGATACAAAGGAATCAGCAGAAGAATACCGGATGTCAGTATCGTTTTCCAGTTGTTAATCTGATCCTTATATTTGGCAAAAAATCTGGCAAAGAACAGGATCAGAAGCAGTTTTGTAAGCTCGGAAGGCTGAAACTGCATAAAGCCCAGATCCAGCCAGCGCTTTGCGCCGTTTACCTCCTTTCCCATTCCCGGAATCCTCACTAACAGCAGCAGCAGCAGATTGAAGATATATATAAGCCAGTAGCAATTCAGTATCATGCGATAATCTGTCAAAGCAAAGATCAGCATAGCCGCGCTTCCAAGAGCCATCCCAAGGATCTGCTGGGTTTGGTATTCAGACTTTGCACTCCCGATCACCATAATCCCCAAAATGGTGATTGCATACACAAAGATAACCAGTTTCAGCTTGAAATTGCGCAGCTCATATTGTTTGAACATATCTCACCTGATTTCTATAATCTTGTTTTCATATCCTTTACCGGAATATTTGCGCAGAGTACAGGTACGGTACCGTTTCCGCCCTCCGACTCTGTCTGGGTAATCTGGATATCCAGTCCGTCAGAATCTATCTCCATATATTTGGTGATAACCCTGATAATATCGTTTTTAATTGCTTCCATAACTTCCGGAGAACAATTTGCCCGATCCGAAATCAGCAATAGCTTCAGACGGTCTTTTGCAACTTCTCCTGAATTCTTCTTCCGAAAGAAATCCATGAATCCCATATCCTTGCCCCCCTTTTATTTGAACAGTTTTTTCAGTTTTCCCAAAAAGCTGCTCTTTATTTTCAAATCCAGGAACGGAACCTCTTCCCCCATTACACGATGGCAAATATTCATATAAGCCTGTCCGGCCATGGAATCGTCCCCTACGCATGGTTCGCCCTGATTGGTGGAGATAACGATGATCTCATCGTCCGGAATCGCTCCGATCAGATCAATCGCAAGAATCTCGACCACGTCATCCATGGACATCATATTCCCGCTTTCCACCATATCCATACGAATCCGGTTCACTATCAAATCCGATCTTTTAATTTCGTTTGCCTCCAGCAGTCCGATAATCCGGTCTGCATCGCGGATAGCGGACACCTCCGGAGTTGTTACAATCAGAGCCCGGTCTGCCGCCGCAATTGCGTTTTTGAAGCCCTGTTCAATACCCGCCGGGCTGTCAAGAAGTATGTAATCAAATTCCTCACGAAGCTCTGATATGAGCTTGACCATCTGCTCCGGAGTCACAGCCGTCTTATCTCTGGTCTGTGCGGAAGGAAGCAGATACAGATTCGGATAACGCTTGTCCTTGATCAGCGCCTGTTTGATGCGGCAGTTTCCTTCCACCACATCCACCAGATTATACACGATACGGTTCTCAAGCCCCATAACCACATCAAGATTCCGAAGTCCTATATCCGTGTCGATCAACACAACCTTCTGATCCATCTTTGCAAGCCCGGTTCCTACATTCGCGGTTGTGGTTGTCTTTCCGACGCCACCTTTTCCAGATGTAATAACAATTACTTCGCTCATTTTATTTCCTCCAATTTTTCAGTTGATTCAGTTATGTTTCCTGATTACCATACCCAGGTTTTTGACTCTGCAGATTTAAAAATCATATTCTGATGTCGTTAATAACCTCTTTTGTAATCGGCTCCATATAGATCCTGCCATCTTCTGTATATGCAATCATAGGTCCCGTAAGATTTCCCTTCAGGCTCGCAGGCCCGTCCGCGCCCCTCGCGATAGAATCGGAAATGCGAACCTGCATCGGAGACATATTCAGCGCCGCCACAAATGCGTATTCAATTCCGGCCGCCCCTGCATGAACTGTTCCCTTTAAAGCTCCCAGTATCACTACATTTCCTTTGGACACTACCGTAGCTCCCGGATTCACATCTCCAAGAATAATAATACTTGTCTCCGATTCCAGGACCTGACCGGATCGAAGCGTTCCTTTATAAAATCTTCCGCTGTTGGAAGACCGTTCGTGCTGCCGTTCCTCCAGAGCCTTCTTCATATAGGACTCCTTCAATGCATCCTGTTCCAGAACGCATAAAATCTCCAATGCAGTATTCTCCTGTATTGTGCGGATGACCTCCATCTGTTCTTCCCTGCTCAGACTGCGTCCCTCAAAGGCCAGAGCCATCTGGGCATTTTTGAAAAAACCAGAAGAGGTCTTAAACTTTTCCGCAATATTCTCCAGCAGCTCCTGAAAAGGAATATCCTTTTTTAGGAACAGTGTAATGCCATATTTATTGCTTTTTATTACAACTGTCTGTTCTTTCATCATTGTCTCCCTAGTCATTGATGACTGCCGTCGTCGCCTCTGTTGCGGTTCCGGTCAGTAGCTCTTCTTCATCTGCCAGGTTAAAATAATACCGGAAAATATCCGCAGCCATGGATGCGGCAAATGCTGAAGTATAACCGTTCGCAATACGGACAGCAATACTGACCTTCGGGTTTTCATAAGGCGCATATCCGATAAACAGCGCATGGTTTGGGTGCCGCTTTGACTGCTGGGCCGTACCCGTCTTACCTGCAATCGTCAGATTCAGATTGTTAAATGCCTTTGTCTCCAGGGCCACCTGATGCATCCCTTCCTGAATACAATACCAGGAGCTGTCCGAAATATCGATATTATTATATACTGATGCCGCATAATCTTCAATAGTGTTTCCTTCAGAATCTGTCAATTTGTCCAGAAGGGTCAGGTCATAAACAGTACCCTTATTTGCCACCGCGCCCACATACCGGACAAGCTGCGAGATACTGAACAGATTCGTGCCCTGTCCAATGGACGAACGCACGCCGTCTGTATCGGACAGCCGCGGTTCATTTTCCGGAATTTCTATCCCGGATTTTTCATTCAGCCCGAATTCCGCCGCGTATTTCGCAAGCGTTTCCAGCGCGCGCTCGGAGGAATACCCGTTTGTGCGGCCTCCTCCTAAACGGAATCCCACTTCGTAAAAATAATAGTTGCAGGATACGCGAATCGCATCCACCACATTGACATTTCCGTGAATCCCGTGATATTGATTATAGATCCAGCACGTCGGAGTGCCGTAAGCGTCTTTAAAAACACCTGATGCGTGCATAATTTCCGAAGGGGTGATAACGCCCTCCTCCAAGCCTGCCACTGTTACAACCGGTTTAAAGGTGGAACCGGGAGCAGTCTGCTCCTGAGTGGCCCGGCTGTAAAGAGGTTTGGACTGATCTTTATTTAATGCCGCATAGTAAGCAGAATCCATTGTGTTGGTCAGCCGGTTATTGTCATATCCCGGATAGGATACACAGGCCAGTACATCCCCTGTATTCGGGTCTGTAAGCACACACCCTGCGCTGCATGGCTCCAACGCAAGCTGCGCCGGGGTGATTTCCAGATTTCTGATTTTATCAATCATAAAATTATAGGCAGAATAGCTTCCGCTCTGAAGCTTTCCAATCGTCTCTTCATCATACTCCAGAATTCCCTGTTCGTACAAGAGCAAACAGATCTCTTTTCCCGACACAATATCGTCCAGAAGGATATATTTATACAGCATATTCTGAAAATCAACATTTTTTTCCAGCTCTGTCGAAATATAATTCATTAAAACCATATAGATTTCTTCCGAATTCAGATAGCGGGATTCCACATCCAGCCCTGACACATCGACCCAGTTCATAGATATGGCATACTCCAGATACTCCTTCAGACTGATTACCTCATCGTTCGTCCACGCAATATAGGTTGCATCCTTCCGATCTATGGCGTCTCTCATAAGTACATTTTTATCCCCCATCAGAATGTCGGATACAATGTAGCTCATATAATTTTTCATATCGATGGTCAGATCCTGATATGCAGACGGGTGATCCGACTGGAGTTCTGACATAATCTGTGCAATTGTACTCTCCAGCCGCATATCAAACCTCTGCTGGACAGACCTTTCCAAATCCGTGGCATCCTCAGCCACAAAATGAGTAGTGTCAATCACATGATTATTGATCAATGCATAATACACATCATAGATCGGAATCAGTATACTGGCAGCCGAGCTGTTGGCCGTCGGTACATATTCCTTCATATTCCGGATTTTTGATAACAGAATCCCCGCAAGCTGCTGCTCCAGAATATCATATACTGCCTTCTGAAGATTTTTATCAATCGTCAGATGAACATCCTTCCCGGAAACCGGCTGAACCTCATTTTCCACTTCCAGTACATTTCCCACACTGTCCACATAGATCGTACGGCTTCCCTTCGTGCCCTGCAGCTCCGTCTCCATATACTGCTCGATTCCGGCCTTCCCGACAATATCGTTCAGCTCATAACTCTCATTCTTCTGCTGCAGGCTGTCCAGCTCTTCCTGGGAAGCCTTTCCGATATATCCGATCAGAGAAGCAAAATACTTTGCGTCTGTATAGACGCGCAGGTTGCTCTGGGCAATATCCACCCCCTGCAGCCTGTCCATATTCTCCAATATTTCCGCAACCGTCTCTTCGCACACATCGCCTGCGATGGTAGTCGCCACATAGCGCTTATAACTGTTCAGACTGATTGCATACCGCACATTGACAATTTTCAGAGTCTCCTCCGGCGTCTTCTCCTGTGCAGGAATCCGGTATCTCTCCCTCTCTTCGGGAGTATACGCATCCGTTGAAATGGCGTACTGCTTCCTGCTGCACAAGTATTCTATGATCGTATCCGCTGAAGCCGTGTACTCCTTGGGCTCCAGATCGTCAATCGTCCTTCTCCCGTAAACATCGGCCTTGAACCTTAAAAGAGCGGTTCCCTCCTGGGTAAACGCATATCTGCCGTTTTCATATATAATGCCGAAATCACTGATTACATGATCCCCGTGAGACTCCACAATTTCAATCACACGGGCAATGGTTTCGTTTAATTTCGCTTTTTTCTCTATTGTATTCTGATAAGTACCGTTATCCTCAATTGTTACGGAATAAGACAGCTCGTTATCCGCCAGAATTTCCCCGTTGCGGTCATATATTTTCCCCCTTGTGCTCGCAATACTGATCTCCTTCTTAATTCTCATAATAAAGCTCTCTGCATATTCTTCTCCGCTGATAATCTGAAGAAAGAAAACTCTGCTCAGAAGAATTCCAAAAAAGGCAAGAAATACCAGCATCAGGACAAAAATTCTGGATGTTATAAAATTAATAAAGGATCTTTTGATGTCTTCAAACAATATATCTTCTCCTTAGGATTTAATTTCCAGCTTACAATTAATCGAAAAAATCAGACGATAGAACACCAGCGTCATTACAATGGTGTAGACCAGCTCCGGCAGAATAATCCTGACCATATAGTAAGAAAATGCAAAACGGCTTCTCATCAAAAACATAATCAGATAGGTCCCCAGTCCATATACCAGCTCACTGACTGAAATAAGGGAAATGGGAAGCTTAATATCGTCTCCATAAAAAATATGGTTGAAATATCCATTCACATAACCTATGTACATATAGATCATAGCGTGCATTCCCAGAAGCCTTCCATAAAAAATATCTTCTAACAGGCCGCAGAAAAATCCTACCGCCAGTCCTTCCTTTTTTCCTCTCATAAAACCAAAGGACGAAACAATAATCACCATAAGATTAGGAGTGATGCTCCCGATAGAAAGTGTCTGAAATACCGTGCTCTGAAGCAAAAAGCCAACTATAATAATTAATAGAACAACAATTTTACGCTTCATTCTGTCTCTTCCCCTTCCTCTGCAGCTTCCTCGGGATCTGCTTTTTCAGTATCCACCTGCTGCTTCAGATCAGTAATTACCAAAACCGTACTCAGATGTTCAAAATCCACGGCAGGAGTAAGACTTCCGGACTTTGTCAGATTATTGGCATCTGTCTTAATTTCATTCACATATCCAATCAAAATGCCTTTATGATATTTGGCGCTGGCATAGGAGGTTACCACCTTATCCCCCTGCTCCACCTCATCATCCAGATCTCTGAGCTCATTTAAGTGCATTGTGCCCTCTGTCATCATCTGCAAATCCCCTCGTACATAGCACAAATCGGAATTTTTCAGAATCATGGCGCTTACATTGCTCATATCGTCTATGATAGAACGCACCTGAGCCCAGTCCGGCCCGGTTTTCGTAACGATACCGACCAGGCCCCCGCCCGCAATCACGTTCATATCTACATGAATTCCGTCCTCTGAACCTTTATCAATAATAAACATATGAAACCAGTTTCCGGTATCCTTGCCGATGACATTTGCTGCGATCTTATTCAGACTGGAATAGTCATTATCCAGCTCATACAATTTCCGGAGCTCCTCCAGTTCGTAGCGTTCCTGAAGCAGCGTGCTGTTCTCCAGAGTCAGATCCGCCACCTGCTCCCTCAGCCGTTCATTCTCGCCCTTAACTTCCTTCAGATCCTCCAGATTCTCCACTTTCTCCCGCAGCCAGCCCCCGGCTCTGTTGATTCCCTTATGAACCGGAATCAGAACATACCCGGTTGCCATATTCAAAAATCCGCCGTCAAAATCCGTCAGAAAGGACAGAGACATCGTAATAACGCACAGAATTGTCAAAGCAAGCAGTATATACTTACCAGGAATTGTAAATCGATCTCTTCGCTTCATTTTCTACAGCTCCCGCCGTTATTCATATTTCTGCTCTTTTGTAACAAATGCCAGTGGACGGAACTCTTTTTCATTCATCACCCTTGCCAGGCCTCTTGCAACGCTCAGCTCCGGCTCCCCGTCAACCACTACGCGGATACCGGATCTCTCCTGAAGGAGCTGATCAAACTTTCTGATCCTTGCAGAGCCTCCCGTCAGATAAATTCCGTTCTGAATAATATCCACCCCAAGCTCCGGAGGAGTTCTCTCCAGAATCGTCTTAACCGCGTCCATAATAATGTCAAGCTGCTCTTTGATCGCCTCATAGACGAAAACAGAAGTGATCTCCAGCATCTGCGGCAGTCCGATCACCATATTCCGGCCGCAGATCTGCATGGAAGCCTCCTCAGGCTCTGTGGCATAGGCCAGCTCCTTTTTGATACATTCCGCAGTTTTACTTCCTATAAAGAAATTGAATTCCTTACGGATCGCGCTCTGAAGCGCATCGTCAATGGAACGTCCGCCTGTCTGGATCAGACGGCTGATAACAATACCTCCAAGAGAAAGAACCGATATTTCTGTTGTCTCCGCTCCAACATCCACAATCATAACGCCCTGGGCCTCTTTCACATTGATTCCCAGCCCAAGACCGGCTGCAACAGGCTTATCTACCAGAAAAACATTTTTCGGCTTCATCGTCGAGTCCTGAATCAGAGTTGTAAAAATACGTTCCTGCATTTCCGTCGGAAGCGCCACAAAATATTCTGCTCCTTTCAGCTGACCCTTAATATTCTGCTCCAGCAGGCTTTTCAGAAACGCCTGCATGTTGCTGATGCTTGCCAGATTTCCATAGGACATGGGACTGGACACCTGAATATTTGACGGAGCCTTCTCATACATTGCATATGCTTCATCTCCAAAAGCAAGAACTCCCTTTCTGTCCTGAACAGCCACCATATTGTGCTGCATCAGGAATCCATCTGCATCCCTATGATAAACTTTCAGATGATACGAACCGAAATCGCAACCAAAACTATGATTATTCATGGTACATTCCCTCTTTCTCCACTTATAAGTAATTTTTCTCCCGGAAACTCACATAGGTGTGCTCTCCGATGATAATATGGTCTGTCAGGCTGATACCGAGAAGGCTGCCCGCCTTTTCAATCCGCCTTGTCACATTCAGATCCTCTTTGCTCGGTCTTGCATCTCCGCTTGGGTGATTGTGCAGCAAAATAATCTGCACCGCCCTGGCAGACAGAGCTTCCAAAAAGATCTCCCTCGGCGAAACCACAGATGCATTGACCGTTCCTTTAAACATATATTTTTCTTTCAAGAGCCTGCCCTTTTGATTCAGCATCAGCAGCAGAAGCACTTCCTGCTCCTCATGCCTTAAATCTTCCATATAAAATTCCGCCACCGCAGCCGGATTCCGGAAGCAGATTCCTTTTCCGGCTTCCTCCCGGGACATCCGTCTCGCAATCTCAAGCATACACTTCAGCTGTACCGCCTTCACCTTTCCGATCCCTTTGAGAGCGGACAGTTCATCGATTCCCAGTCTTCGTATCCCTGTAAATCCTTCTCTCTCCGGCACCAGCTTCAGAAGTTCTCCCGACAGCTCCAATACCGAGCATCCTCTGGAGCCTGTTCGCAGAACTACTGCCAGAAGCTCCCGGTTTGTCAGCGCTTTTACTCCATAGCGAATACACTTTTCATATGGTCTGTCTTCCTTGGGCAGACTGTTAAAATTCTCATTCATATATGATAACCTCCGTTTATGTCTCTCTCCAGACACCCCGTCAGTCACCATCTTAGTATCTTCTTTTTTTCTTTCTATATCCAGCGGTAAACCAGAATCGCCAGAACAATCCCCAGAATACCGGCGATTGTAATCTTAATCGTCAGCCCGAATGTCAGAACCAGAAGACCCAGCGACAAAACAATCGGACTATCCAGCCCGAATACCTGTCCGTAGTTCAGCCAGTCCAGCCCGGAGATGTCTGCGGCAAGGCTTCCGACGAATCCGCCAAGTACAATGCCGGCCAGAATAAGCAAAAACAATGTCCAGCCATTTTTTGCACCCCTCATATGTATGTTACCTCCAAACTTAAAAAAGCTATTCGTTTAATCATAACATGGCGCATATTTTTTTGCAATTGCTTCTGCAATCTTTAATCCGTCCATGGCGGCAGAGGTGATGCCTCCCGCATACCCTGCCCCCTCTCCGCATGGATACAGCCCTCTGATCCCGCTTTCAAAGGCTTCATTCCTTACAATTCTCACCGGAGATGAGGTTCGGCTCTCCACACCCGACAAAACCGCATCCCTTCTGGCAAAGCCGTGAATCAGAGAGTCACAGCCCTTAATGCCCTCCTCCAGCGCCGCGGAAAGCTCCTCCGGGAAAATTTCCCGCACATTGGAAAGCTCATATCCGCCCTTGATGCACGGCTCCACTTCTCCAAGCGCAGCCGTCGCCGTATTCCGGCAGAAATCTCCAAACAACTGTACCGGAACCTTCCCCTTTCCAAGCCTGTAGGCAGCCTCCTCCAGCCGTCTCTGAAATTCCATGCCTGCCAGCGCGTCCTTTCCTCCGAAATCCTCCGGAGTCACAGTCACAATCATGGCGCTGTTCGCATTGCGGCCGTCCCTTGCCTGATAGCTCATGCCGTTGACGGCCAGCCGCCCGGACTCCGAAGAGGCGTTCACCACATATCCGCCCGGGCACATGCAGAAGGAATACACTCCCCTTCCGCATCCGGTCCGGCGCGTCACCTTATAGGCGGCAGCCGGAAGCCAGGACGGATAATTTTTCCCGTACCGGCTCAGATTGATCATCTCCTGCGGATGCTCCATACGCACCCCGACCGCAAAGGATTTTGCCTGCATGGGAACAGAATGTTTCCTCAGCATTTCAAAGGTATCCCGGGCGCTGTGGCCGACGGCAAAAACTACCTGCTCCGCTTCCAGCTCTTCCCTTGTCCGGCCATCGGAATGCCGGACCGTGAGTCCCCTGACGGCTCCCTCTTCTGTCCGGATATCTGTTACCGGGCAGCCAAACCGGACTTCCCCGCCAAGCCTTATGATTTCCTCTCTTATATCGGTCACAATTCCGAGCAGCAGATCAGTTCCCAGATGAGGTTTGTTCTGATACAGGATCTCCTCAGGCGCTCCCGCTTCCACAAACAGCTCC
>VSNE01000077.1 GCA_009774155.1 Lachnospiraceae bacterium | reverse complement strand
CTGCCTGCCAGCTAAGAAACTCGTCTACCAGCATCCTCTGAAATTTTTCAAATTCCGCCCCCAGACTTCCGTTGATGGTTCCTCTCACATCAGGAAAATCCTCCCACGCATTGATACGGTTGCTCCAATAGTCCAGCCCGAATTCATAGTTCATGGCATCCAGGCTGTTGCTGAATTTCCGTCTCAGATACTTTACAAATTTCTCCTGTACGTTTTTCCCCGCAGTTCCGTAATACTTTGTCTCATTATCAAGCTGGAAACCAATGACGCATTTTCTGTGCGCAGTACATTTCATCAGCTCACGGATTACCCGCTCACTGTAGCAGCGGTATGCCGGATGAGTAATATCCATAATCTGGCGCGCTCCGTAAATCCCTCTTCCCTTTACCGTAACGGCCAGAATATCCGGATGAGATTTGATCATCCATGTAGGGACAGCATAGGTAGGCGTGCCGATAATTACACCGATTCCGGCCTCCTCCATGGCGTCCACAACCCGTTCCACATGAGAAAAATCGAAGACTCCCTCCTGCGGTTCGCAGGTGCTCCATGTTGACTCAGCAATCCGCACTGTATTGATTCCTGCCTTTTTCATCATCTCAATATCTTTGCCCAGCCGTTCATACGGCATATACTCATCATAATAGGCTGTTCCGAAAAGAAGCTTTTCCATATGTTAAATCCCCCCGTTAGGTTAAAATAAAAGTCAGAAGCAGATCAGAGCAGCTTAATAATGATAGTTACGTAAACCGGCTTCATATCATGTTTCACATATTGTATATCGTTTCCTCTTACTTGTCACTGTTTTTTTAGAATCATGCAGCTTTAAGCTCGGGTTTTACCGGTCGGAATCCGGCATTTAACATCGGCGGCGCCAGAGATACCCCCGGCCTGCAGAATCATACCGGCCTGGAATCTCTCTATAAATACATAAAAGACTCCCGCTCACGGAAAATATTCATTCCGCATCTCATTTCCGCACAAAGGGCATGGGCGCTGCCGCAGCATTGCCCATGCCCTTTATTCTATGACTGTTTTTTTGTTACAGGTATCCATACCTCATACTGCGCATTCTGCGGATCAGGATTTAAATAGACCTCAATATCAGGAGCATTGGCATACTCATATCCTGAAGTGGGAAGCCATTCCGTCACAATTCGGTTCTCCAGTTCCTGAACGGACTGACTTGTCCCTGTGCCGGAAAAGATCGCCCAGGTAGATGCAGGCACCGTATATTCTTCAAAACCGCCCCTTTCCTTTGTACTTGAAACAGCAATAAAATACTTCCACTGCTCTTCATCATTACAGACACTTACCCCCAAAAGCCCTGCCGGCTGCGCATTCATCATTTCCGCAAGCTTTTGTATCGTGCCGTTTACGGCAGCATCCTGCCACATTCCCGGTACAATTGTAAAATTATTTTCAATCTCTTTGTACAGCGGTGCAGACACACCGATAATCCGAAAAGCATCTTTTGTCTCAATACGATAATTCATTTCTTCCGCTCCTTTTACAGCAATTTTGAATGTAATAGGAGGAAAAGACTTCACCGATATTCCCTCTCCCCGGACAGAGGAGGGAGCAACTCCGTGAACGGACTGAAATGCTCTGTTAAATGCCGTGGGAGAATGATAGCCGTATTTCTCCGCAACATCTATTACTTTTTCATTTCCGTCCTGCAAATCCACTGCTGCCAGAGACATTTTTCTTCTGCGGATATATTCCGATAAGGTAACGCCTGCCATATAGGTAAACATCCTTTGAAAATGATATGCAGAACAACAGGCAATTTTGCCAAGCTGTCCGTAATCAATTTCGCCTGTTAAATGCTCCTCTATATAGTTCATGCTCTGGTTTAATCTTTCCACCCATTCCATTGTGAGACCTCCTTAACTATACTTTACGATTATAAAGCATATCCCTGCATTTTTCCTCTCAATATCTGCACAAAAAGGAGAGGCTTCCCCTCCCGGGCCTGTCCGGCAGTATGCTTTACAGCCATTTATACGCTGAAAGCTACAATTTCATCTCCCCGAACGTATCAGCCATTCCTCCCGCAAAGCTCCACTGTCTTTCCATGTAGCCTTTTAGTTTTCCCGTATTTTTTTTATATTCCTCATAAACCATCTCAGGAGCCTCGAAATGGTTGAAAACCGCACAGGCAGCCTGGCACCCGCTTTCCATCCCCCCGGAGATTCCTTCCCCCATAGGATTGAGAAAGCCCGCCGCTTCTCCTGCAAATAAAACCCGCCCTGCACCGTAATCTATATGGCAGCCAGGGCGGATGCGGGGCATCAGCCATCTTTCGGCTTTTACCTGTTCATCAATCTGCAGATCATGTCTGTTTTTCATATAATCAATAAACCGATCATAAAAGTATCCGATTCTTCCGGCATCCCGGACAGCCACTCCTAATACTAAAAGATTCTCTTTCACATTAAACCATGCGTCGTATTCCGATAACTCCGGCTGTAAATAAGCATAAAAATAGTGATAGTCCAAATGAATGCTCCCTTTATTGAATGTCTGAAAGGTAGTGATATACTGGGGGGTATGTCTCATCATTTTTCTCTTTATAGCTCCCGCAGCGCCTTCACAGTCAATCACATACTTTGCCTCCTCTGTACAGATGCCCGCCCCCTTGAGCGTAACTGTCACAGAGCCGTTATTTTCCCTGCAAAGCACGGCCGCCGTACCGTCTCTAAGCTCCGCCCCTTTTTCAGCCGCCTTCTGCGCAAGCCAGTAATCAAAGGAACTGCGCCATACATTCAGCCCGGCCTGTTCAAAGCAGAACTCTTTTCCTTTATCATTTGTAAAAATCATTCCCCGGCTTTGGGCCGGCGCACACATTGCGGAAGCGGGAACAGCCTCACCAAAATACGCCTGCACTAAATCTATGGATTTTTTAATTAGCTGGCCCGAACAAGACTTATACCTGGGCATTTTAAATTTTTCAACTAAAAGTACCTTTTTGCCTTTTTCAGCCAATATTTTTGCCGCCGTACTGCCTGTCGGCCCGGCGCCGATTACGATTACATCATACATGCTTCTGCAAACCCTTTCCCGGCATCAGCCTATGAAATACTTTTTTGTCCTCCATAAATCTTCTATAAACAAATCCTGATATGCTTCAATTAATTACACACTCTAAAAACTCATCATGCCACGATTTTCTCCATTCTATTGCTTACCTGTCCTGCCGTTTATCTCACTGATAATCCGCAAAAAATGTTCTTCCTTTGCAGAAGCCAATACAAACTCAATTTTATTAAGTGATTTCTTTGTCCCTATCAAGAACACGATCTGCGTACTGCTCCAGAGCAAGCAGCGCCGCCCCAGCCGCACAGGCACTTTCATTTGGTCGGCTTAAGAAAATATAATCTATATCACGCGCAAAACGATCGTATTCCGTCGCTTTTTCATATAAACTCTCCAAATATGGAGCCATACGTCGGCTCACCGCTCCCCCCAGCACAATATCCATATTCGTCACCATCCGCAGATTAGTGATTAAAATGGATAAGTATTCTAAATATTCTTCCCAAATCGTATACGCCCATTTCTCCCCGGCCTGCAGTGTCTGGAAAAACGCATCCAGCGTCTGTTTTCCTTGCGTCAGCACTTTTGGCGATAAATAGCTGTCCACACAGCCCGATTTCCCGCAGTAACAGGCTCGTCCGCCGGGCACCAGCACCATATGTCCAATCTCCCCGGCCTGATAGCTGTCCCCGACAGCCAATCGACCGTCAAGCATAACAGCGCCGCCGACTGTTTCATTCAATGAAACATATACAAAGCTTCTTCGTGAAAAACCGCACTCGCAAACACAGGCGCAATTTGCATCATTGGCAAATACCATCGGAAAGGAAATGCATTTCCGGAATCGATCCAGGCCAATATGCTCCAGACTGAAAATATGCGACCGGACAATAAAATCCCTGTTGGTATCAATAATTCCCGGAAAGGATACACCTGCGCCGCATACCCGTTTCTCTTCTATATGATTTTCCCATAAAAAAGAGAGCAATGTTTCTCCCAGACACTTATACCAAAACAAATCATCTGAAAACACTGTCTGAAGATTCCGGGAGCAGATCTCATTTCCCAGCAAATCAACAGCCACAAGCTTTACATGATGCAATGCAACTTCGATACCCACTGCAACTCCTGCATCCTTTCTCAGATGCACTTGCCTTGCCTTCCGCCCGCCTGTTGAGTCTACAGCGCAGCCCTCCTCCACAATTCCCGCTTCTGCCAGTTCGCTGATATTCTGCAGTGTCGTAGGCATACTCAGCCCCAGCCTGCCGGCAATATCCTGTCTGGTCAGCTCATGCTCTGTACGCAGCAGCCGGAAAATGCGTTCCTGGTTTTTATTCTGCTTTCCGCTCCCCATATACACCTCGCCCGTTTTTACAAATCCTTTATAAAGTTATATCATACGGGATATAGGGAGAAATTTCAACCTTTTACATAGCAAAAAAACCGCTTCCATCGTCTGATGTTGGCAGCGGTTTTTTATTTGATAGAATTTTCAGAATACCATTTTCAAATTTTAGGATTCCAGCCCGTGCAGACGGTTTTTCAGCATATTTTCCATAGCTTCATACCCAGGCTTGCCAAGCAGTGCGAACATGTTCCTTTTATATTCCTCCACACCTGGCTGATCAAATGGATTGATACCAATCATATATCCAGATATTGCAAGACTTTTCCAGAAAAAATATACCAGTTCGCCGAATGTATAATCTGTCAATTGATCAATTGTAATAATCAGATTCGGAACACCGCCGTCCACATGGGCAAGCAGCGTGCCATTCATGGCCTTCTCATTCATCTGCTGTAAGGTGAGTCCGGCCGCAAAATTCAATCCGTCCGCATTTTCACTGTTATGAGGTACAATCACTTCATTTTTTGACCGCTGTACCCACAATACAGTTTCAAACATAATGCGCGCGCCATCCTGGATAAACTGACCTATGGAATGCAGATCCGTGGTGAAGCTGGCCGTCACTGGAAACAGGCCCTTACCATCCTTTCCCTCTGACTCTGCCATCAGTTGTTTATACCACTCGCCAAATTGGATAAGCGCCGGCTCATAGCTTGCCAATATTTCCACCTGCCTGCCCTTCATCAGCATCAGGAACCGAAGCGCAGCATACAACATAGTATTATTTTTCAAAAAGTCCGGGTTTTCATATTCTGTACACGCATCGGCACAGCCCTGCATCACCTGGTCAATATTCATGCCGCCCGCCGCCATAGGCAGCAAGCCCACAGCACTCAGGCATGAAAAACGTCCGCCTATATTGTCAGGTACCACAAAGGTTTCATAGCCCTCCTTGACAGCCATATTGTGCAGTGCACCCTTATGTGCGTCGGTAGTGGCATAAATCCGCTTTTTTGCACCCTCCTTTCCGTACCTTTCCTCCAGCTTCTGCCTGAAAATACGAAATGCCACGGCAGGCTCTGTTGTAGTCCCGGACTTGGAAATCACATTGACGGAAAAATCCCGTCCGTCAATGAGCTGCAGAATGTTTGACAGGTAGTCCGCACTGAGGCTGGTTCCTGCAAAATATACTTCCACACACTTCCGAAGCAGATTTGCAAAGGGACCTCCGACAAATTCAAGCCCGGCCCGGGCACCCAGATAACTCCCGCCGATGCCAATAACCACCAGCACCTGACTCTGCTTCTGAATCCTCTCCGCAGCATCCTTTATACGCCCAAACTCTTTCTTATCGTAAGTTCGAGGCAGTTCAAGCCAGCCCAGCATCTCATGACCTGCCCCTCTCCGTTCCGTCAACTGTTCATATGCATTTTGCACCAGGGGCTGTACCATTGACATTTCCTGCTCCCTCAGATCTGTATTTTTGATATTCAGCTTAATTGCCATTACATTTTCCTCCCCTGAAATAAATCAGTCTGAAATAATCTGAATGATTGTTCCAACAGTAATCTGAGGCATAGGCTTATTTTCCACATAAATCGTTCCGGGCAGTTCAACCTCTGTCTGACCGCTGAAATTGATTGTACAGTGCCCCAGCCCCGCCAGTGTGACAGGCGCTTCATCACCTACAGCGGTGATTCGGTAAGACTCATCCCCTACTTTGAGCGTCTGCCCCGCCGCGATCGTACCTTTGATTGGATTGACACTCACAGAATAACAGTAGTCGCGCAGTTCCTCCGGCGCATTGTCACCGAAAATGATAAACATTCCGCTGTCCTTGAACTCATCTATGCAGGCACCCATTGCCTTAACTTTATTTTCATAAACAACCATATTTTAAACTCCTTTGCCATCCATTTATAATACAGATAAAAATTATTCCAAATGAATATATTTGTCCTATAAAACCACTTTAACTGCACATTATACGCTATACAGACCAAAGCTTGCTGCATAGGCGAGCAGGACACGAATCCATCCGGTAAAAAACCGTGAATACATAACCGAGACAACACCCACTTCAATGGTCTCGGTTTCAGCCTCTGCAAGCCCTAGACCAACCGGAATAAAATCGCATGCTCCCTGGCAGTTAATAGCGAACAGCGCAGGCAATGCAAGCTGCGGGGCAATATTTCCTTTGCCGATTTCCGTTCCGATTAATGTGCCGACAATTTGTGCAATAACCGCGCCCGGGCCAAGCAGAGCCGATAGTCCGGGGATGGAGCAGATCACACCCAGGATTACCAGACCTACAATATTCCCGGCCAGAGGAGTTAAAATGGTGGCAAATGCATCTCCGAATCCTGAACCATTGATCACGCCGATCAGCATAGACACAAATGCCATAAACGGCAGAAGAGTTGTAATACAGGTTTGAATCGCGTCCCGCGCCGCCTGATAGAAGGTGTTGACCACTTTGCCTGCTGCCAGACCGACTTTTGTGACCAGACTTTTGTTCTCCTGCCTCGCAAGGGTTTCCGATACCTTCATATCAGCATTAAACTTCGTTTTTCCGTCTCCTGCGCCGCTGTCCGAACCTGCATCCGCAAACCTGCCTGCTGCAGGCTGGGAACCGTCCGCAAGTGAAATCTGACCGGACGTAACCGCTGATGCATAAATATCTTCCGTGATGAACTTTGCCATGGGACCAGACTTTCCCACCGGCATAATATTAATTGTGGGAATGCCCTTCTTCGGATAAATTCCGCACCGCAGCGTGCCTCCGCAATCGATGATTACCAGCGCAAGCTCCTCCTCAGGACAGTTCGTCTTAAAACCGTTTACTGGTATCATACCGCTTAGTTCCACAATCTTTTGCAGGCATTCCGGCTCTGTACCCCCGCCTGTGATGAACATAACTTTATTGCGCTGCTCTGTGGGAGTAATTACCAGCGGCCCTCCAAAGCCGCCTGCTCCCCGTTCCACCCTGATCGACTGATATTTCGACATTTTCTCCCGTCCTCCTTATCTTCTATTCTGTGAGCTTAAATGTACGGCTAAGGGTAACGCCCTGCTGCTTTTCTACCATGCGTGTTGTAAATTCAGTTGCCCAGCCGGAAATAAAATTTCCCACAAGGCCCACCAGCAGATAGCGGACGGCAAGAGGAGTCGTATCCAGCCCAAGAGCCGTGATCCCATTGGCGATACCAAGCCAGATAAACAGCTCCGATGCGTTAATATGGGGAAAAATCCCATTGTTTGTATGACAATGATAAGTAGCAGAAGCATAATAGCATGGTTTATAAAATTCTGGCATAAATCTGCCGATAGACAGCGCCATAGGATTGCCAAGCATAAATGCACTCACAAACGGCAACACCATGTACCGTAGAACAGGATTACTTGTACAGACGCGCGCCAGTCTTGATACGGTAGCCTCCCCGGCCAGTGCAATGATTGCATTCATCAATACCAGCAGCATCAGAATTGTCGGAATAATCCCGCTTACCCAACTCATAAACTGTTCCCCGCCAAGTGTAAATAATCCTGTAAATCCAGATGCCAGTTTTACAATAAAGTCCATGATAAATCCACCTTTCCTGTATTTTTATGATCTGCCGGCAAAAGCAGTAACCGTCCGTCCGAGCTTTTGGAACGGAGAGGGCGGCTGCGGTATTTCTTCGCCTGCAATAAATTTGTTGTAGGTATTACTTGCGTCCAGAATTGCTTTACGCAGATTTTTTCCGTGCTTCGGCAGATCCTCCGCCGTCAGCCTGCCCACGTATTTTCTGTCAAATCCCTGCAGCGGTTTGACACGAGCCAGACAGGTGACACCCATCAGCATTCTGGCAGTGCGTATCATACCATCCTCATCTATCAGAAACATAACAATAGCTCCTGCGTGAAAGCCGCCCGCCTGACGGCCGCAGACAACCTTTCCCTGCCTGCGCAGCTTTATAAATTCTTTTGAAAAATGCCGCATCTGAATGCTGCTCAAAATAGCCTGTAAGACAAACATTACAGCCAGCAAAAGCCCAATCTTACCCATTTACTATCCCTCCCAAATATATTTAATCACCAGTTTTACGGTACAGCACATGCAACAATGACTGGAAGGAATCCGCCGCTGCGATCTTACTGATCATCTCTGTGTCCCGTGTAATACTGATGATTTCGTCATAAAGCCGGATAAGCAGGCTGTCATCCAATGTAAGCTGCTCCGGCAGTCCGATCAGGAATATCACCTGAATTTTATGGTTTCTGTACTGCAAAGGCTCAGGAAGCACGCCTACTGCAAGCACCAGCTTATTCCATGCATATTGGATGCTGTGCGGAATTGCTATGGCATGATCAAATGCCATTGTTCCTTTCTGCTCCCGTTTACGCAGCCGATCCAAAAAACCTTCGTCCACCTGGCCGCTTGCAGCGAGACCTTTGACCATTTGGGTCACAGCCGTATCATAACTTTCTGCATCTTTCAAGACAAAAAACCGACTTTCATCCAGCAGGCTTGCCATTACAAACCAATTATTATCCAAAATTGGAACATCGATCTGATCCCAATACTTTGCTTTTTCAATCTTATGCCGCAGTTCCTGTTCATTGAAAACCTCCCGGATATATATAACCGGGCGATCGCAAGGGCAGAGCAGTTCTACCGTCGTCAAAATAATGTTATAATCCGCAAGTATTTCACGATTCACCTTTTTATCCGCAAACAAACTGATTTCCGTCGAGCTGTCCAGTACTTTTTTAAGCTGTGCTGCAATCAGTCTTGCCGTGACGCGCCCCGTTCCGCACACTACGGCCACCCGGAATCTTTTGTCCTGCTCAACTCCGTATTCCTCAAGAAACACACCGAAATAAGAGGCCAGATATCCGCGCTCATCCTCCGTGACCTCCAGACTGGTTTCTTCTTCAATCACCTGTACCGCCGTGCCTGCCATTTTCCAGGCAAGAGGATATTTCCCCCTTAAGTCCTCCAGCACAGGGTTTTCCAGTCGTACATGAAATCGAAGACGGTTTATCATAAACATCAGATGATACAGAAATTCTTCGGTAAATTCCCCGCTCCGAATCGTAATGTCCGTCTGCATCCGGATACGACGGAGTATTTTGTCCATCAGCGGCCGCATGCTTTCATCCAGAACAATATTGTATGTGTCCCGAATATCCGCCGGGGTACGCATTCCGATAATGGGAAGCAAAACAAACAGCTTTTCCTCCAGCGGAAACTCTACCCGCAAAACCTCTGTAATACGCTCCAGCATCTGGCTGACAAGCTTAAATTCATCCCGAACCATCAGTCGATAAAAACTGGGGGAAAGCTGGCCGATCGGATGTCCTGTAAGAAACCGGTCAAGCATTAGTATTAAAAACTGCCGGAAGGCTTCCTGTACACTTTTTTCAAACGGGCAGTTATCAAACATAGTTGTGAGGATTTCTGCAATTTCATGATCAAGCGGATACTCTCCGTATAACCTGACATAGTTATTGTCTAATATGTAATAACGAATCTGTCTCATATACACAACTCCGAGCCAAAGAGACATGCAGAATGATAGTGTGGA
>VSNE01000076.1 GCA_009774155.1 Lachnospiraceae bacterium | reverse complement strand
TGGATGCATTGAAAAAAGCCTGCTGGGAACGGCCTCTGATTTCTGAAGACTACATCCGTTCAGCCTCCCACATCATGCAGGCAGTTGCTTCCTTTCTCTGTCTGGATCGCATGGTGGTTTTCAAAAAACAGGAGCTTCCTGTACAAATTGACGATTATATTATGCAGCATTATACGGAAGCTCTGAATGTCCAAGCCATCTGTGAACATTTTCAGATTGGAAAAACTTTTCTTTATGAAATAGCAAAACAAAATTATGGTATCGGCATTGCAGCCCATATCCGGAAACTGCGCATAACCAAAGCCAAAGAGCTTCTTACCTCACGGCCCGACTTACCGATCCGTGAGGTTGCGTTTCAATGCGGTTTTGCGGATTATAATTACTTTATCACCGTATTTAAGCGCATGACAGGACTTTCGCCGAAGCAATACTGCCAGCAGGCAAAGCAGGATTTTTTGTAAATCGTCAGCCGGAACAGTCCGCTCTGCCATTCTCCTGCACGCCGCATCTATCCTCCCTGTCTGTTATTCACCGCACAGCCTTAATATCCTGTACCATCAAGTCAATCAAATGTTCCTGATACCCTGCCCTCTTTTCTTTCTCCAAAACCTCCGTAAGCTCTCTTAATTGGATATTTACAACTTTATCCAGCTTCTTTAAACGTTTCTCCGTAAGTTTTTCATTCGATATCGAACGATAATAGTCCTCCACCGTCATTCTCCAAAGAAAAATCCGTTCCGGGTTCCTTGCAATTACTCTATCCGCTATCTCAATCCCTTCCGGGTCAATATCGCCGCAATAATATAATTCACACCCTGACTTTACCAGCATATCAATCAAAAACAAAGAAGCCGTTTTTAATTGGCCGGATGTACACATAACAGAATATTCTTCCCCTCTCATTTCTTCACACACTTGTGAAAAAACCATCTGATTTTCAATAACAAATACTTTCTTTCTACTGCTCTCTGCCCTTGTCAGCCTGCTTAAGTTGGAAAGCGTCAAAACATATTTTTCGCCTTTTTCAATAAAATGCCAATAGGCCTCATGTTCGCTGTCATTCTCATAAAAATGGATTCCATAGCATGTCGTGCAGCTGGAAATATCATCCGGATAAATCCCCGACATATAATACAATGCCAAAACATCCTCCTGTCCTTTTGGCTCCTCTGTTTTATGAATAAAGCTTAAAGCGCTAATCAGCAGACGCCCCGCTGCATTCTGCCTGTCAAAGTAATGAGGATTCTTTGTTATTTCTGCCCCCAGCACCGCCAATCTGACTCTTTCTTTTCCTTCCTCATCCGACAAATACTCCAATGCCCTGCATATTTCCATGAGCATTTCCTTTATCAAAGCTTCCGACTTTCCTCTTTCCCTCACAATAAGCTGATAGCCATATTTCCGCTGCCCCCACGCTGCTCCCAGCCAAAGGACGCCCTTTGCCGGGGAGCCAAACTGCTCTCTTGCTTCATCCAGCAATATTTCCCAAAACAGCCTGTTTGACTCTGTCTTTTCTTCCCTCTTTTGACTGTTTGACTGTATCCTCTCTTTAAAATATGTATTTACAAGCTTCTCCACTTCAATATCAGGGTACTTTGTTTCGTTTAATGCAGCCCTCAGCTCTGAAACAGAAAATACAAAGTCACCTGGCAGCAAACCTTTTCCAAAAACTGCCCCCAACGCCCTGCATTCTGTCTCAGATAAGTTTTTAAGACAGATTTTTCCGGAAAGCTTTCCATATTTTCTGTATTTCTCCCTTAGTTCCAGAAACATCCGGATATATCCTTCATTTTTTCTGAAATAAAGAGCGCATTCTTCTAAATTTTTTTCTTCCACATCACTGCTCCTCAATGATTTTCTGCTTCCCATTCCATAAATAATAGATAACCGTAACCACCTGCGAGTTCGCAGGCCTGAGTAATTCCGCAATCCGCAGGAACGGAACAGAGGCGTAGCATCCCCACAATACCTGAGAATTCATAATATAATCAAAATCAAACTTCCTTACAAGTTCAAACATACTGCTGATATTTTTATCATCCACCCCTGCAAATGCCTCATCCAATGCAATCATTCTCGGCAAATCATCGTGCTCCGCTTTTTTATACTGTGCATTCACCGCCGCAAATAAAGGGACATACATCGCCATTGCTTTTTCCCCTCCGCTGAAGCGGTTGAATGCCCCGTTGGTTAACTCCTTTTTATTTTCCCCATTCCGGTAATAAAACATTTTAAATTCAAACCATTTCCGGTAATCCAGCGCTTCTCTCACCAAATCAGCATAGCTCAGAATTTCACCGTTTTCCTCTGCCATCTGTTTTACCGTATAAATCTTATTTCTGAAATGCGCAGAAATTTTTTCAATATCCTCTGTAGTCATTAACTCCCTGTCCCGGTTCAACAGCTTCTCTAATTCCGCCGTATCTAACTCCCCTTCCCCGTCTGCTGACTTTGCCCGCCAGTCTAATGAAAAAGTCAGGGACATCGAGGTATCCATTTTACGCATAAGGGACGACATATCCTGAATCCATTTTCTGCTCTCCGCAATACGGATATTCAGCTTTCTGCTCAATGTGTCCGACAAAATATTTTCAAATAATTCCCTGTCCTTTTGCCGGATTAACAGTTCGGTTTCATCAATCCTTTCTTTCATCACTTGATAAAAATCTTCAAAATACAATTTGCGCCCCTGCATATAAGAGACAATTCTATGGCGCTTGCGCAGCACCATTGCATCTGCTGCTCCTTCTGCAAAACATTCTTCCATAAACGTCCCGTAATTTACCAGACTTCCGATATGTGCATGGAAAATCCTGTCCAGATTCGACACAATCTCTGCCACTGATTTGTTTCTGTCACTTTCCCTTATTATCCCCTTTGCCTGCTCCGCCGCTTCCGGTATTGTTTTACTTTCTCTTGCAAATACAAGCCCCAGTGATAATTCCTCCTCAAAATATTTCTTCAGCCGGGTTTCCCTCTCCATTTTTTCCAGAACTATATTTTTTTGTTTTTCAATATCCGGCTCCAGCTTTTTTACATCGCTTTCCCATACAGCCTGCTTCTTATCTAATTCCCGTTCTTCTTCGACTCTCTGCAGCAGTTCTTCCTTGATTGCCTTCAGCCGTTCCGCTTTTTCTTTATTCTCGGGCGCGTTTAGAAATTCTTCCAGCTTTTCTGTCTGCAGCTTCTGCTCTTGTACCTCCTGCTCCGCTCTTCTTTTATAACTGTCTTCCCTATCGATCGCATCTTCCTCTTTCTCAATCAACTGCTTCTGCATATCCTCTTTGTCCTGCTCCGCAGAAAAGTGCATAACAGCAATCTGAAATGATTCCAGCTGATCCTGATACTCCTGAAGCGCTTCCAAAGCTTCCTCATAACTCTCGACATTTCTTTCGTAGGGCAGCTCCCGGCAATTGGCTATTACCTGCTGTGCAGACTGTTTTTTTCTAGCTTCGCAGTCTCCTTTTTCTTTTTCCTTCTTCCTGCATTCCTCCCTGCACTTTTCAGATTTCCAGTCTAAATCCTTCTTCATAGCAATTGCCTGGTCCAGCTCCTGAAATGCGGGCAGCTCATGATATTCTTCCTGCAAAATATCAAGTCGTTTCTTTAATACGCCAATTGCCTGATCCAACTCTTGCAGTTTCTGCTGCAGGAACTGCAATTCTTCCCTTTTTCTTCTGATTTGCTCTTTCTTCTTTTCCTTTCTTACAGCTTCTCCGATGTAACAGGCTTCCCTTTCTGGTTTACTGTACCCTTCCACTGCGCCATGTCTGAAATAACCATTCGGCTTTAGCACAATCCTGCAATCATCTTTTTCCCCGATATTGGACAAAATCCGCTCTGTCATCTTCTGTAATTCCAGGTCTTTGGCAGCTACTGTCAGTTTATCATAGCCGATTTTTCCGGAATCCTCTAACCAGAGAATCCTGTCTGACCATTCTCCCAGAATCTGCATCGCTTTTGCATGGTCTTTGGGGGAAACGACTAATGCATCCAAAAGTCCCGCATCCTCTAACTGACATTCCGCCAGGTCTCTGTCCTGCATAGATACATGCTCCGTAAAATCAACCGCTTCATAAAAAGGCAGAAAAGAAATACTGTTTTCTGATAATTGTTCTCTCGTCCTAAGCAGAATTTCTCTTCGCGAAGGAGCTGCCTCCTGCACTTTTTCCAGTTCTTTCAGTTCTTCTATACAGACGTTTACAGACTCTGCCTTCTTTTCTCTTTGCGCTTTCAAAACGGAAAGCTCGTTTCCCAGCTTTTGGTTCTTAATTTCCCATATATTCCCTACAAGATTACGTATATCCCCATAATCCGCTATTCCCTGATATTTCTGGATATATCCTGATATCTGTTCCAGTTCTCTCTTTGACAAATAAAATTCCTGATTGAGCTGTTCCAATCCATAATATGCCTCGATTAGGTCATCTCTTAATTCATCCTCCAGCCTTTCCGCGTCATTCACCTGCTGCTGTGCCTGCGCTTTTTCTTCTTCCAGGCTGCTGCATTCCTCCGACAGCTTATCCCATTGTATTTGTAATTCCCGAAGCCTTTTCAGTTCCGCCAATGCCGCATCCGTATTGTTACATAGCTTTTTAAGCTCACCTTTGATTTTTTTACATTCCTCATAACCATCTAAATTCTTCCACAAATTAAAGATTTGTTTATGACCGGAAAAACAGATGATTTCCTGCAGCTCGTCCATATCATTCAAAAGCTGCTCTATTTCCACCTGATATGCACTAATATTATTTTGCACCTCACGTATTACAGCATCATATTCCCGTATCCTGTTTCTGTGCTGCTCAATATTTTTGCAATATTTATGAATTTCTTTTTCTGCATCTTCCTGACGTTTCCGGCATTGCCTTAATTTTTCATCCGCCTCCTCTAAGTCCGTTGTCCCGATTGCCTCTCTCTCCCGTTCCAACAGACTTTTTTCCTTTTTTAGTTCAATGCCCCTTTTGTACGACTCCTCTAGCCTTTCTCTCGTTTCTTTTAATTCATCTGCCTCTGCTTCCAGCCTTTCCCTGGCTTCATCAGCCAACCCTTTTTCTTTCAGATATGCGGCTGCTTTCTGTCCCAGCATATACTGATTATACCTCACATACTCATTCCGTATAATCTGCAAATCCTTATAAGCTCTTTTTAAGCCGTCCAGCTTATCCTGTATATCATCCATTTTCTCCATAGCATCCACCATGGCGCGTAAGTCCTCGTCGGACAAAGTCTGCAAGGAATCGTTCAATATTTCATATACCTTGTTGGGAGTAAATTCTTTGGAAAGCTTCGGTGCCCTGACTTTTATCAACAGGCGTATAAATTGTTCATATTGCTCCAGTCTTGGAAATCCAAATATATGTTTATTCACCAAACCCATATATTCTTTGTGCGTCTCCGTAAACAGATTGTTTCCTCCCAGCTCCTTTTTCAATTCCTGCTTTGTGTAAGCAATCTTTGTACTCCCCACTTCCCGATACAGTTTAAAATCATATCCGATTCTTCTTCCATCCAGCACAACAAAACCCCAAAAACCCATAGGCTTTCCCTTTTGCGCCTGCTGGCCGATTCCAATCGTCCGATAACGGTTCCCCTTTTGAAACTCCAGATACAGATAACCAGTCGCCTCATTTTTCTCCCCATCATTCAAAAAATAATATTCCATTCTCCTGTCGCTGGAGCCAAAAGGGTCCAATCGGCTTGGCGTTCTGTCTCCATCCAGTATAAATGGAATAAAACTCTGGGTTGTGATAGATTTTCCCGAACCGTTTTGTCCGCGGAGCAGCAATTTTCCCTCCGCAAAAGAAAACACTTCATCGTCATACAGCCAGAAATTTACAAATCCTATTCGGTTCATATGCCAGCGTTCACTCATTTACTTTTCTCCTTTGTCTGAAAATCCTCCGGATAATTTCCGATTATTTTTCCTGCCGCCGGATAGATAACAATCTCCTCATCACTCTCGTCAAGCATCATCCAGGTTTTCATGTAAGACACGACCGCCTTCAGTAGCTTTGTATCTTCCATCTCCCTGTATTCCTTGCTCCATGCCGGCTTATATTTGTCACGACAATAGTAAAGTTCTTCCTGGAACGCTTTTTTAGATACTGCAATGCACTCATCCTGGCGCCTCTTCCAGACGCCCGTCTCCGCCTTTTCCCTGATAAGCCTGCATAAAATTAAAACAAGCTCCGAAAGCATAGCCTCCCTTGGATGCTTTTCCCCAAAATATTCCTCTTCCTCCATTACCAAAAAGGCGGCGTTTTTATGTATGTGGAGCTGCCCTCCCAAATATTCACTGAAATTTTTCTGTATCCACTGCCTCTGGTTTTTCAGATAAATGCTGTCCGGATTATCAGGCTGGCTCCAGTAAAGGACAGGCGCTGCGGTCATCTGCCTGTATACACGGTTAATCCTATAATGCCCTCTGCCTGTCTCTCCTTCTTCTATTTGCCGCTTTTCAAAATCCTCCCATGACTGGAAATCCGCAATACTATATGCGAAGTTTACTGCCATGTATCTGGAAAGCCCTGTATTTTCATACAGAATTTCCTGTCCTATACTGCTGCCAACATTATTGCTGCTCCCTTCATACGATTCTATCAGCCTCATGTTTTCACAAAACTGCAAGACTCTTACAAGAGATTTTCTCTGGGTAAATGACGTCCAGTCCGCATCCATCACACCCTTCAACTGCAGTTCCAGCACATCCACCAATTCTGACAATAAAAACTGTTCCTGCTCCTCTTTGTCCTCCAGAAAAGCTAACACAGCACAAAACAGACAATAATCCCTGATTTCCGTAAAGTCTGTGATTCCCATATAGCTCTCCGCATGGGCAGGAATTTTTTCTGCTTTTAATATCTGTTCATTATTGATAATTGCCCACCCCAACTGTTCACGAAAAAACTTTTGGCAATTCGGCAGTTCTCTGCGCACCCTCGTGTATAGCTCTTTATCCTTTTTTTTATCAATCCAGACGTTTTCTATTAATGCTTTTGCTGCTTCCATTCTATTCATCCTCAAATTGAAATACATAGACAGGCATCACCAATTCTCCATCCTCACATTTGAGAGTATGGCTGCCCTCTCGTTTTATTAAGTGAAATGCCTGTCCATATTCCGTCCGCCCGCTTTTAGAGGAGGTCAGATTTGCCTGTGCAATCCAGCCCAGAAGAGTTTCCCTGGTAGCTGCCGAAATACAATCCTCAATCTGACTGATATCCAGTTGCTTATCCCTGATATATTTTGTAACCAGCTTTTTATCTTCTTCCAGCTTTTTCAGATATTGGTTCCTCTGTGCAAGCTTCTCCAATGCTTTGCTTTCAAATCCCGACTTATGTATCCGGGGCTTGTACGTTCTGGTATGCGGCTTCAATTCATATTCCGATGGTATTTCATCAAAAACCCCACTGTTTATACTGTCCGTAGACCGCGGGCAGTTTACTTTAAAATGCCGCACATGCTGTATGCCAAATACATGCGCCGAAAGTTTATGCGCTTCTTCCACATTTTCGCACTGTGCAAACATCTGAATAAATTTCTTATAATCCTCCTTACGGCTGATCCCCCAATTTTGCAGCTGTACAATCAAAGCCGCATTTTGTATAATTTTTCGGATAACCTCATCTGTAATATCCAACACCCTCTGGCTTTCGCTTGGGTGGTTATCTGCTGAAATAAACCACTCTGACAGGCTCCGCCACTTTCCATAAATGTTTTCCCTTACCGCACTCTCCCTTAGATTCTGTATTTCTGCATTCGGGTGCGGAATTGCCAGTTCACTTTCTATGACCTTCTCCAATACCGCGTTTACCGTCTTCCGGGACAAATTTTTAATTATATTTTCGATTCGTATGGATTTATTCTGAAGCTGCTGCACAAACTCCTGTAAATAAGAAATAAATCTGTCTTTGTGTATGACAAACTCAATAGATTTAAGAACTTTATCTGATTTTCCGGAATAGAACTCTCTCAAATAATCCTGATAATTTCGATTTAATCTTTTAAAATCTTCCTGTAGATTGCTCCACCACTCATTCACTGCCTTGAGTTCGCGATGATTCATCTGCTCCATTTCATTCAAAGCACTTTCTATCCGCACAAAATAATTCATGGACAGGCTGCTGCTATCCAGAAAAAGATTTTCAAGCTTTACTGTCATCCGCTCTATCTCTACCGCATATTCTGACATTGTATAACGATATTGCTTATTTTTATATTCTGCAATCGTATAAACTCTTTTAGGGTCCTGAATAGGTATGAGATTTTTCCATGCAACCAATGCTTCCAGATCTGTTTTCAACTGCTCCATATGATAATCTGCAAACTCCGGATGCTCCCTGATGAGCTCTAGCACATCTTCTTTATATAATTGAAAATGCATTTTTTCATATTCTATAAAAAAAATCCGCATAATACGTCTATATTGCGGAGCATTACCGGCAGATAAGTATATGGTTTCCTGAATCGATTCCAAATATTTCAATTTTTATACCCCTTTTCCGCTTCAGCGGACTTCAAAGACAATCGTTGAAAACGCATTTGCTTCAATATTTCCCCTTTACTTCTTTTTCGGAAATTGTACCATAAAACAGACGAAAACAAAACTATTTCCGCCTGTTTTATTCTTTTCTGTCCATGTCAGAAACCTGCATAGCTTCGCCGGGAGTATAGTTCATTATTGCTAAGTCCAGACAAAATTGACAATGAATCAGTGTCAGGATTAATATGCGTTCAAATATCATTGCATCATTTCAAGATTATAAAATCAACTAATGCTCAGTTTTCCTGTTAACTTGGTTCCATCTTCCGTTCTTTGCATCTTAACTGCATTATGCTTAAACTGTACCATCTCTCCAATATCTACACTAATTGCATTATTTTCCCACTCGCGCTCCGGTGCCGGTGGCATTGGTTTTCCTAAGGGTGCGGCAATTATTTTAGGGTCCGTACTTTTATCTGAACTCCAAAATCCAGTATTTTCATACGTCGTATATGCTCTGACTTCATCAATATGTATTCCCAATATTTTTTCTAAAGCACAGATATTGAAATAACTAGCACGTATCTTTTGTTTTATTTCATGCCATTTTTTATTGTCAACCTTGCTCTTCATTTCAATAAGATGTAGTATCCACTTTTCTTTCTTTTTCTGAAGTAAAACATGATCTACGCTTTTTTTTAATTTAAATTGGCTACCATCCTTCAGAAAATTGCATTTCCCTTTGTGATCATAATCTTCACTGCACAGATTATCACCTTTTATGTCTACCAACAGTTCACTTCTTCCTGATTCGCTTTTTTCCTCCAGGCAATATGAGTTCTCAGGCGGGAGAAAAAAATCTTCTTCCAGAAAATTATCAATCCCATATTGCACTCGTTTTTCAATCATTTGTCAGTCCTCCTGAAATGCATATACTTCCTCAACTATTTTTTCAAGAGCATTATTAAAAGTCGGAACAACAAATCCATATTTTGTTGCCTCCAATGAGATCAGTCTTGTTGTCCCATTATTCTCCGCAGCAAACTGATACATCTGGATATCTGCTTTACAAAGAAGATCTGTTTTCCTGTATCCGTACTCCTGCTGCAGTTCATTACTCCGTACATGATTTTTCAATTTCATCATATTATTGATATGCTGTAGAATAGTGTCACTATGAGTAGTAATCCATACTGGTACGCCAAGATTCATTAAGTTAATAATCAGCCGGGCCATTTTCTGTTGTAATTCCGGATGCAAATGTGCTTCCGGTTCTTCGATAATCATTGCTTTAAAATTGATTCCTGATTTCAGTATCAATAGTAATGGTGAAATTTCCGATACAATAGACGATGCAATATATAGCGGAATTTCTTTATCGCTACCTTCTTGCTGATACTTAATAACCGGTAACATATCTTTTTTTAGCGACAAATTTCCTCTTGTCATATTTTTTTCTATATATTCAATAA
>VSNE01000075.1 GCA_009774155.1 Lachnospiraceae bacterium | reverse complement strand
AAATATCATCTACCGCCTTATCCACTTCCGGGTCCGACTTGCCGCCGGATCTGCCGGAGGTAAATTTATTCACAAAATCAGGTACCATATCCAGTATCTTTGTCACCGCATCCTGATTTTTCACATTGACCAGACGGATATCGCCGTCTTTAACCACAAGCACTGCGCTTGGGGAGATCTTACCTCCCAGCCCTCCTGCCCCGTTATTCTTACTGTCACTGGAGCTTGCGCCAGCGCCGACTCCGAAAGAAACATCCACCAGAGGAAGGATAATCGTGTCTCCCACCGTAATCGCGTCCCCTACCACTGTTTTGCTGGAAATAAAATGGTCCATTCCTTTAAAAAGGGAAGAAACGGTTGAATCAAAACTGTTATTATTTTTTTCGCTCATAAAAACCTCCTATAATTGTTTCCAATGTTCATACATATGACGAATATCCTGATTGAAGTAAATCCTCCACAAAATACAGGCAAGCACATAAAACCGTACCTTTCCTCTTATCAGAATATCGCCCTCCAAAATTTCCTGCTCAAAATCGGGCGCTAATTCAAGCCTGTCCGGATACCAGGCATACAGCATACTCATACCGCCGAGGCACATTCCGGTTATGGAAGGGTCCCGGAACCCAAAGATGACTTTTCCCTGAATTTTCTTTGGCCTGGATTTTTTCCATAAATATTGTATTTCTTTCAAAACAGCTCCCCGGGCGCGTCTGTGCTCCTCAAGACACCAGAATTCTAAAAGCGCGTCCCTTCGCTGAAGCAGGCGGCGGACACTGTCTCCGGCTCCTATCATTCTTTCCCGTATGCGCTTTATTTTATCACAAATGCCTTTGCTTGCATAGACAAGCTTTCGGAAAACCGTACGGAGCTTCTCTAAAGGAGAATGTCTGTGCCTCTGCTTTTCTGTCCTCCTTCGCCGCTCTGCTCCTTTGTTCTGCTTTGGAGGCCGGACAGGCAGCTTAAGCTCCTGCCGGGAGCTGTCCGGTAAATCCTCCGGCAGACTGTACGGAGCCTGCTCTTCCTCCTCCGGTGCCGGAACACCCGGGTCTGCAAAAACCTGAGCGTCCTGAAGCGCCGTTTTCTTTTTTAAATGCCCGCGTTTTTGTTTTTTTGGTTTTTTCTCCTCAAAGGGCTTTTTGATCGGGAACCCGAACAGCCGTATCTGAAGATCCTTTTTCCATCCATCTTTTCCATCCAGAAAAAAATGTATTGTAACAATCCGGAACAGCCAGCCGGCATCCGCGGATATCCGGAATGCATCCTGCTTTTGAATCCGTATCCGATATGCTGCCGCCACGAACAGGACTGAATACAGAACCAGCAGCAGAATACCTAATAAGATAAGAAAAATGATTCCCAATATTTTTAAAATTAACAATATGATATGCAGCATACGATTTCCCCGTATTTCCTAATCATTTATGAAGTCCTCTTCTTTAAAATAAGATCGGATATCAAAGCCCCCTGTTTCCCTGTAAATTTCCCGGATAATCACCTCCGCCAGCCGGACGGCCTCCTGCCTTCCTTCTGCCACGCCGATCACATCCGTGCACTGAAGCCTTGTAAACAGCGGCTGCATAAGCATTCCATTATGGAATATATCCAGAAGGTTTTGCTGCGCCGAAGCAGGGGTAATATAATATACGCCTGCCATTATTTTTCCGGATGCCGCATTTTTCCGGATTTTCCGGATGTTCTGAGCCGCGTTCGGGCCCAGATACAGATTCCGATACCATCTCATACCCTACCTCTTTTTAAAAAGAGGCTGTCGTCGCCAACAACCTCTTTCTTTATTTACGATTTCCCCAAAGATTACTCTTCTTCATCTCGATATATTCATTGTATGCTCTCTCCAGAATCTGCTTTTCATTGGGGAATTTCAATAAATGATATGCCTCATGAAATTTATAGTATCCGGAGTCCATAAAGTATTCCTCACGCTGTGGCTTGCTGTAATAACTGTCTGACATCATCAGATACCAGTGTACATCCTTCTCCACCACATCTTCAGGGACGTTAAAGGTGTACTGGCTCTTATCAATGTATTTCACAATTGTTGCATCAACTCCTGTTTCCTCCCTGACTTCCCGGATTGCTGTCTCGGGATATTCCTCGCCAGGTTCTACAGTTCCTTTCGGCAACACCCAGCCCTCGTACTTATTTTTGTAGTTTTTGTACAAAAGCAGAATCTTCCCCCGGAATATTACCACACCGCCGCAGCTCGTTGCTTCTATCATTGCAATGCCTCCCGTCGTTTGGTGTGTCTCATAGACTAGGTATAGCATACCATCTTTTTTACCAGTTGACAAGGCTAACCTCAAAATGCACAGCCTGCTGCGGGACAGGCGGTAATCAAATAAACTACATGGAAAGACTCCTTTTTTCTTTCTTATTTCCCGAGCATTTCCATAGGCTCCTGCCGAAGATTATATATAATTCCCGCTCCTGCGATTATGCTGCCTGCAAGCAGAATTCCAAGCATGGTCTCCATTGCGGCGCCCGCCGGATAAAAATCCTCTCCCTCTTCCTGTATTTCCGCAATGGTCACAGCCGCACTGTTTCCAAAGGAGGTATCATAGTAGCTGCTTTCTCCGATATTTCCGGCAATTTTCCCTGACAGGGACGCCCCGGCAAGACAGCCGCTTATGCTTCCAGCCAAAAGGAGCAGAAGAATGCCTGAAAACAGGGACCAGAAGCTCTGCCGCCTGGTAAAGCCAAGACAACGTTCAACGGCAGTCCGTTCCTTTTGCTTCAGGATAAAAAGCCAGGTAAAATATCCAAGCACAAGCAGGACCATAACCGTTCCCATAACAACCAGAAGCCGGGCGATATTTTTCATATTCTCGATGCCTGCCCGAAGCCTTGTGTAGCCTTTGTCATAGAATGTGATCTCCACATCGTCAATTCCAAGCTTCTCCCACTTCTTCATATATTCCTCAATGGTTCCGTTCTCAATCTGAAAGGAGGTGGTATAGCCCTTCATGGGGCCATAATATATAATATTGTTTTCGTCGCTGTTCCGGATAGAGCGGCGCGGAACGACGATTTCCTGATATCCCATGCCATAATCATCTCCGGCTCCATTCATGCCTCCATAAATGCCTACGATTTCATAGGTATTGTTTTCAAACGGCTGATAAATTTCTCCTTTTGCATTTAACAGAGATGCGATTCTCACTGACGATGAAGAAAACATCCATCCTGTGCTTCCTTCATAGTTGGCCAGAATCAAAGGCAGCGTCACCTTATCTCCAAGCGCCAGCCCATTCTTATTAGCAAACTGCTCTGATACAAGGCACACATTGCTTCCCTGATCGTATTCTTCCTCCGTAAATTCCCGTCCGGAGCTGATATAGACATCTCCCCGGTAAAACGCCATCATCAAATAAATATTCTCCGTCGCTGAAACCGGGAAAATATGCCTCAGATATTCCATACAGGCAAGCTGGTTCATCCATCTTTTTCCTGTCTCTGTTTCATAAAATCCTTCCGTCACTTCATCGTAAAAATATTCTTCCCCAACCGTATTTTCCATCGGGATTCCGTCGGTATCCGTCTGTGTTGACACCAAATCGTAGGAAGGCCTGTATTCCTGCACATCGTCGTCGGAAAATTCCTTCTCACTTTCATGTCCCGGCCACAATGCCAGATGCATAACATAAGTTTTTCCCTGGTACAGCATTTCCGGTTCCGGGTTCCAGTGATCACAGAAGGTAATCTTCACGTTTTCCATCAGGCCCGAGCCATATAAAACCTTTGTTACCTTTAACTGAACCGGATGATCCGGAACCACATCCTCCAGAGGCGTAGCCTCTATGATATATCCCATATCCATCCCCAAGCCATACATCTCATATTCCGGGCAGTAAGCACCGTAGCAGACTCTTCTCTCAGGACCGGACAGATAGTCCGCTCCTTCAAAATCCAGAACAGATTCCGGAATATATTCATGATACACCGGGCGTCTGTAGATCCGGTACTCCTTTGTTTCCGCGTTCCAATCCTGAAGCTCCTGCACAGAGGATGCCTTTTGTTCCACAGTCCCGATGGTCATAAAGGTATCCTCATATTTTGCAATATTCCGATTATTGATCACCCAGAAACCTCTGCCGAGGCTGCACAGACCGGAGGCAAGGAAAAGCAGGAGAAGGAACAAAAAAGTTCTTCCCTTCATCCGCCAGAGCTGGCGGATACTGTTTTTGATCATCATAGCCCTCCTCCTAACGCAGCTGATCCATATGGCCGTCTTTCATTCGGAATATATGGTCGGTTTCCTCCGCCACACTCTGATTGTGCGTAATGACAATTACAGTATATCCATCCTCATGGGCAAGCTTTTTAAGAAGCTCCACAATCTTTTTTTCATTTTCAGAGTCCAGATTTCCGGTCGGCTCATCCGCCAGAAGAATCTCCCCTCCTGTTGCCACCGCGCGGGCAATGGCTACCCGCTGCTGCTCTCCTCCGCTCATCATCTTCGGGAACTGTCCGTGAATTCGTTCCTCCAGCCCCACCCTCTGCAAAAGCTTCTGCGCTCTTATACGGGCTTCCTTTTTGGGCATTTTTTTAAATTCCATGGGAAGCATCACATTTTCCAGCGCAGTCAAAAGCGGAAACAGATGAAAGGACTGATAGACCACAGATGCCTGATTAAGCCGGTAGGCGTCCCGGTCCAGTTCATTTAACGGCTGCCCGTCCACATAGATCGTTCCTCCGGATGGAATATCCAGTCCTGCGAGAAGAGATAAGAATGTGCTTTTGCCGCTTCCTGATTCCCCGATAATCGCATAAAAACCACCCTTTTCAAAGGCGCAGCTTACATTCTGTACTGCATCCACCTTCTGATACTTTGTCTGATAGCTGTAATACACATTTTCTGCACGTAATATTTCCATATATATTCTCCCCTTCCTTAATCAGCCCGGAACAAGGCTTCCATCACGCTTACATTCAGCAGCTTCCAAAGCGCCAGACTGTTGCCCAGCATATAGCAGATACCGACCAGACATCCTGTCAGAACCGAGCTTGCTCCGTAATTCCCCTGAAGAAGCACAGACAGCATACTCCCCACAGAAACGCCCGTGATCACCAGAACCAACTGCTCTGTAAAAAATACCCGAAAGCACTGCCTCCGGTTTAATCCTATGGAACGAAGAAGCGCCATTTCATTTTTCCGGCTCTGCAGCAAAAGCAGGGTAATCAGATAGCCGACACAGACGATTAAAAACAGAAGAAACGGGAAGAATGCCCGCACCGTATCGAGCATCTGGCGCAGATGATTGGCTGAACTTATAAACGCAGAATCATTGACGCTCAATGCCTTTCCGTCGTAGGAAGGTTTGATAGATGTAGGGGACACGCCGGAAAGCCCTAAGTCTTTCATTTCCTGCTTGAATTCATTGAGGTTCAGGGAATTTGCCACTGTAAACGAGGCAGAATCCGCGTAGAACGGGATTCCCTTTTTATAAAAAGAATCACGGACCGTCTGAAAGGGCACCAGAATATCCGGAACATACCCCATATCCTTTGTATTCAGCATATCAGCATAGCCTGCTATCTCATAAGAAACGGTTTCCAAAGGGTCCATAAACAATTCCAGATTGTTGATCCCTCCCCGATAGTAGTGATACTGATCCAGGACGATCCGATCCCCCAGTCTCCATCCCTTTTTTTCAAAAAGCTGCCGGGAAACCACACATTTGGCCTCTGCTCCCTCAAAGACAGAGCTGTCCTCCCCTGTATTCCAAACTACTTCCAGAGGTTCTCTTCCATTTACCGCCTCAATGGTGTTGATTCCCATCATAAACAGATTCAGATGCGTCCAGTCGCCCGGAAGCACCTGCTCAAATCCCGACTTCAGCCGTACCGACAGCTTTAAATCCGTCACATACTCCGAGTCCTGAAGTCCCTGCACCACGTTGTCCTTAATATCCAGCCCTGCCTGATAGGTTCCGTCTACAGTAGATAAATAGGCATTGATCGGAATGGCGTCAGGAAGGGCCAGAAGCTGTTCCTGGTTGTTTGCAATATTTGCCATGTAGGTGTGCAGAAGCACCACCACAAGCACATCCATCAGAATGGTGAGAATACTTTTCACTTTATGCCGTCCGATTTTTACATCGCTGATCCGTTCGCTGGTCCAGAGCATATAGACGGCGGCGGCTCCGCACAGAAGAACCAAAAGTCCTATCCATACGTAGAAAGTAACCGGATCTTTATACCAGATCTGCGGCTGCGCGGCGGATATTGGGTCCGGCGCGCTTCCCCCGTTCCGGGCCAGAAGATAGCGGATGCCGGACCAGGCCAGATAGACAATCCCGCAGGCGCTTGCTCCCAGAAGAACCTTTACCTTCCACATCTGCCGTTTTTCTTCTTTCAGCTTTTCTGACTGCGTGATGGTATCTGACACAATCTGCTCGGCTTCTTCCCTGTCGATCTGCTTTTCGGCAGTCCGTTCGCTCTGCATCAGCTCTAAAATACTTACATCCAGGCATTCGGCCAAAGGCTCTAAAAGCTTAATGTCCGGAAACCCAATCCCGTTCTCCCATTTTGAGACTGCTTTATCCGATACATGAAGCAGTCCGGCAAGCTGTTTCTGTGTCAGTTTTTTTTCTTTTCTGGATTCTCTTATAAATTTTCCGAATTTAACGTTATCCATATCATTCCCCCTGCCGTTCCTGCAGCGCCGGACAGATATAAGTCTTTGGCGCTGTTCTGAGGATTATTATATATGAATTGTAGCATGCAGATAAGAAAAGAGGCAATCTACGAAAAGTAGAATGCCTCTTTTCTTATCTGTTTTTCGCCTCATCCGGAATGGAAAACTCGGTAGCCTCGTTATAATGGAAGCAGGTCATTTTGATTTTTACTTCTGAAATATTCATAGACATGCCCTCCGGCCATTCTTCTATGGATTTGGCCATGCCGGCCGTCAGCGCATCCGCAGCCTTTGTTATATCCGCCTCATATTGCACCGGATAAAGACTTTCCTCATCAATCCAAAGCTCAAAGGGAATCTCTCCCAAATCGTCCGGCACAGTCTCCATCTGGCTGAAATCAATTCCAATATAACCAAGGGCGTCCAGAGCGCCGGAAGAAGACAGAATTTTCTTCCTGTTATCACCTGTGATAACTCCTTTGTATTTATAAGCATTTACATTGTCAATCTGCTCAATCCCTGCTTCCTCAAAGCTGTTTTGGGGACTCAGGCAGACCGCCATTTTGCTGCCTGCATCGTACTGCCCGGCCGCCTCTGTATCAACGGATTTTGACTGCCAGCCAAAACCGTCGTACAGATACATAGTAACGGCTCCGTCCGCATCAGCCTCTGTATAAATATTCCGGGTAATGCTTCCGGCTTCTCCCATATTCAGCGTCAGATCCATCTTCATACGCATGGGAGCCGGCTCATAAAAGCAGGACATATCTATGACGGCGGCGCTTTCCACAGACTGCTTTTCTCCGTTTATGCTGATTTCCATAGCCATGTCCGCCGCCAGCCGGGCATCCATACTGGCTGCCGCCGCAATATTCTTTCTTGCGGCGGCAAGCGGATCAATTTTTTCCGGCTCCGGCTCTTCGGGATTTTCTTTTTTTTCTGCATCTGCTTCCATATTTGTATTTTCAGCAGTCTCACTGCCGGCCTCTTTCTTTCCGCATGCGGTAAGAGACAGAAGCAAAGCTGCAGTGAGCATCAAGGCCCAAAAGTGTTTTCTCTTTTTCATAACGCTCCTCCTTTTTACTATTCTGAATAATACGCGTCAAATATTTTTTTCGCAACAGGTACGGCATACTCGCTGCCCGAACCGGCGCCCTCCACAATAACACAGACTGCCAGTTTGGGCTTGTCGCCGTTTACATATCCGGTGAACCATGCGTGGCTTTTATTTTTATTGCTGCTGAATTCGGCTGTTCCGGTCTTCCCCGCCGCCTCATAAACCTCGCTCTGAAGGGCGGATGCCGTCCCATCCTCCACAGCTGCGCGCATATATTCCTGCAGAATGCCTGCCTCTGATACCGTCATCAGGCTTCCATACTCAGTGATTGGGTATTCTTCCACTACTACGGTGCCTGTATAGTTTTCCGTCCGCTCCAGGAAGCGGGGCGTCATCAGTATCCCGTCATTGGCGATTGCAGACATGATCATTGCCATATGCATCGGCGTTACCAGTGTATCTCCCTGGCCAATGGCCGTCATCATCCGGATTGCCTCCGTATCGGATGATTTTAATTTATAAGAGCTTTTGCTGTACGGAAAGGAGAGAGGAAGCTCTGAATCAAATAAAAGCTGTTCCGTCAGATTTTTAAACGCGCCCACATTCAGCCTTCTTCCCATATCCGCAAATGCGCTGTTGCAGGATTTGGCATAGGCTTTTTTCAGATCCAGCTCTCCGTGCCTGTTTCCATGATAACAGCTGATTGAAGAATTTCCTACAAAAACCCTCCCCTCGCAGACGAAGGAATAGCCCTCTGTCCGCATCTGATGCTCCCTCAGATACTGAAGAAGAGTAAGCGTCTTAAACGTGGAGCCGGGCGGATACAGTCCCTGCATGGCGCGGTTCAGAAGCACACTTTCCCCGGAAGTGGAAAATTCCGTCCATCGGGAGACTATTTCCTCCGGATTATAATCCGGCTCGGATACCAGCGCCCGGACATTTCCGGTGGAGGGTTCCATAACAACCACCGCACCCTTCTGGGCACCCAGTGCATCGTGGGCGGCAGTCTGCAGGTTTACATCCAACGTTGTGATCAGACTGTCCCCGATATTTTTCTGTTCCTTTAACTCATTGATGAATTTCTCTGCAAAATAGGCGTTGGAGGTCAAAAGCTGAAAATTTCCCATATCTTCAATGCCCGTCCTGCCGTATTCGGAATATCCCAGCACGTGGGAAAATGTGCACCCAAAGGGATACATTCTTTTTTCCTTTCCGTCCTTCCCTACCTTTGTGTAAGCCAGAAGCTGACCGTCGCAAGCCAGAATGCTTCCCCGAATCACCCGGTTTTCAAAGGCATCCAGCCTGGCGTTGTAAGGGTTGTTGATCGTATCCCGGCTCTGCGTCACCTGAAAGAAAACCAGGTAGCCAATCATCAATACAAATATTCCGGTGAATATAAGCATAATATGATTGTATTCCCGGTTACCTGTTCTTTTTTTCTGTTTTTTCTTCTTTTTCGACTTTTTCTTTCCTTCTGTCTTTGTCATTTTCCGCCACCTCATCGCTGCGCTTTAAATACATTCCCTGTATAATTGCCCATATGACAAACATGCTGAGCAGGGAGCTTCCGCCATAGCTGATAAACGGAAGCGTTACTCCGGTGGAAGGAATAAACTTGATCACCCCTCCGATGGATAGGAACACCTGAAAAATCACCAGTGTCCCAAGCCCTACGGCCACCAGCTTATAATAGGCGTCCTTCAGGCATATGGCAATATTCAGTATCATATAAAAACAGCACATATATACAAAAATCAGAAAAATAGAGAACAGAATTCCCATTTCCTCCGTTATGGCTGAAAAAATAAAGTCCTCTTCCACCACCGGAATTTTATAGGGCATTCCGTGTCCCAGCCCAAGGCCGAACCAGCTTCCGGTCCCGATGGCAAATAATGACTGGGTAATCTGATATCCTTCGTTCTCGATCACGGAAAACGGATCACTCCATGCCAGAACCCGGGCCTGTACATGGGCAAACAGCTTCCATGCGATCCATGCCGCTCCGCTCCCGGCCAGAAGTCCGGCCAGAAAATAGAGAGGCTGTCTTGTGGCCGCATAAAGCATAACCAGATAGGTAACGAAGAAAATCAGCGCTCCGCCCAGATCCTTTGACAGAACCAGCACCAGCACATGGGCTGCCGCCGCACAGGTTGTAATCATCACACGGGGAAAGTCCTGCGCTTCATGGAGCATACCGGCCGCAAAGAACACGAACAGTATTTTTACAAATTCTGAGGGCTGGAAGGATATTCCGTGTACCGTAATCGCAAGCTTCGCCCCAAAGCTAAGCTGACCTGCAATTAATACGGCCAGCAGTAATCCGAAACCCGGTCCCCCATACAGCCAGTACAGCTTCCGAAGCTTTCCCGCTTTGCGTATCACCCATCGAATCAAAAATG
>VSNE01000074.1 GCA_009774155.1 Lachnospiraceae bacterium | reverse complement strand
TGCTGCTGTATAATTATGACCGGCGGCAAGAGCTTTTGGCATTCATAATAAAAAGTGCGGAAGCTCAGGTAAAAATCTGCTTTACAAAGCATATTATTTGTGCTAAAGTGTGAGAGTATGATTTTGCCGGGGCATTTGCAGAAAGGCTTCGGCAGTCAGCCGTCATTCAGGTACCGGATACTCCGACCGTCCCTTAATGACAGGCGATAGACAGAAGTAAGGAGGAAAATAAAATGATTTCTAAGGAAAAGAAACAGGCAATTATTGCAGAGTATGGCCGCAGCGAAGGAGACACCGGTTCACCGGAGGTACAGGTAGCGATCCTGACCGCAAGAATCCAGGAGCTTACAGAGCATCTGAAGGCAAATCAGAAGGATCATCATTCCAGAAGAGGCCTTCTGAAAATGGTAGGTCAGAGACGGGGCATGCTGGCATATTTAAAGAAAACCGATATCGAGAGATACCGTGCTTTAATCGCTAAATTAGGTCTGAGAAAATAATTGGAATAGGGCGGAGAATTCTCCGCCTTTTTCAGTTGTGATTTTTAGTGGAAGATAGGTTCCGAGACCACTGAAAAGCGCAGACAGGATTTGCGTTTTTCAGTAGTTTCGGTATCTTCTGCTAAAGAATGACAGAAAGGAGATATTATGTACAAGAGTTACACAATGGAGCTGGCGGGCAGAACCTTAAGGGTGGATATTGGCCGAGTGGCAGCTCAGGCAAACGGCGCGGCATTTATGCACTATGGAGATACGGTTGTATTATCTACCGCAACCGCGTCCGACAAACCCCGGGAGGGGATTGACTTCTTTCCTCTGAGTGTGGAATTTGAAGAAAAATTATATGCGGTGGGCAAGATTCCGGGAGGCTTTAACAAGAGGGAGGGAAAAGCGTCCGAGAACGCGGTGCTGACCTCCCGCGTAATTGACCGTCCGATGCGCCCGCTTTTCCCGAAGGATTACAGAAATGACGTAACCCTGAACAATATGGTAATGAGCGTTGATCCGGAGTGCCGCCCGGAGCTGGTGGCGATGCTGGGCGCAGCGATTGCAGCCAGTATATCCGATATCCCGTTTGACGGCCCGTGCGCCATGACCCAGGTGGGCATGGTCAACGGTGAATTTATTATTAATCCGTCTCAGGAGCAGTGGAAAAACGGAGATTTGGATTTGACGGTTGCGTCTACCAAGGAAAAGGTCATTATGATCGAGGCCGGAGCGAATGAGATTCCGGAGGAGAAGATGATCGAAGCAATCTATATGGCGCATGAGGTTAATCAGCAGTTGATTGCGTTTATCGAGAAAATCGTGGCCGAGACAGGAAAGGCAAAGCACGAATATATAAGCTGCGCGGTTCCGGAGGAGCTGTTTGCGGCAATCAAAGAGATTGTTCCTCCCGCGGAGATGGAGAAAGCGGTATTTACCGATGACAAGCAGACCCGCGAGGGAAATATCCGCGCGATTACGGAGAAGCTGGAGGAGGCGTTTGCAGAGAACGAGGAATGGCTGGAGGCGCTGGGTGAGGCGGTATATCAGTATCAGAAGAAGACCGTCCGCAAGATGATCTTAAAGGATCACAAACGTCCGGACGGCCGTGAGCTTACTCAGATTCGTCCTCTGGCGGCAGAGGTGGATATTATTCCCCGGGTTCATGGCTCTGCTATGTTCACCCGCGGACAGACCCAGATCTGCAATGTATGTACGCTGGCGCCCCTCTCCGAGCAGCAGAGAATCGACGGACTGGATGAAAATGAAGTAAGCAAGCGTTATATGCATCATTATAATTTCCCGAGCTACTCTGTCGGTGAAACCAAGCCGTCCAGGGGGCCGGGACGCCGTGAGATCGGACATGGCGCACTGGCAGAGAGAGCGCTGATTCCGGTGCTTCCAAGCGAGGAAGAGTTTCCGTATGCAATCCGTACCGTATCCGAGACATTTGAGTCCAATGGCTCCACCTCCATGGCCTCCACCTGTGCATCCTGTATGTCACTGATGGCGGCGGGAGTGCCGATTAAGAAAATGGTGGCAGGTATTTCCTGCGGTCTGGTAACCGGAGAGACCGATGACGATTTTGTGCTCCTTACGGATATCCAGGGTCTGGAGGATTTCTTCGGAGATATGGATTTTAAAGTAACCGGAACAACGGAGGGCATTACCGCCATTCAGATGGATATCAAGATCCATGGTCTGACCAGGCCGATTGTGGAAGGAGCTATCGCAAGATGCCGCGAGGCCAGAATGTTTATTATGGATACGTGCATGAAGCCGGCGATTGAGGCGCCCCGTCCGGAGGTTGGGGCGTATGCGCCGAAGATTATCCAGATGATGATCGATCCGCAGAAGATTGGGGATGTGGTTGGCCAGAGAGGCAAGACCATCAACGCCATTATCGAGCAGACCGGAGTAAAGATTGACATTACGGATGACGGTGCCGTATCTATCTGCGGAACGGACAAGACAATGATGGACAAGGCAAAAGAGATGGTCCGTATTATTACTACCGAGTTTGAAGAGGGCCAGGTGTTCGTCGGCAAGGTTGTCAGCATCAAGGAGTTCGGAGCATTTTTGGAGTTCGCTCCGGGCAAGGAGGGCATGGTCCATATCTCCAAGATTGCAAAGGAGAGAATCAACCGGGTGGAGGATGTTCTGACCCTGGGCGATATGGTAAAGGTTGTCTGCCTTGGAAAAGACAAGATGGGACGTATCAGCTTTTCCATCAAGGACTGCAAATAAAGAATGGTTTCAGAAGAGCTGCTGCCGTAAGGCAGCGGCTCTTTTTCATGCATAAAACCTGTCCGCTCTCATATATTTGAGTTAAGGAGTGGGACAACATGCAATGTGAAGAGATACTGTCAATTTTTCCGGGAATGCTTCGGGAGGCGCTTGCAGAGCTTCGGGTGAACACGAATAATTTGCAGGAAATACGGATTCGGGCCGGCCGGCCGGTGACTGTACTGTGCGGGAACAGAGAATATATATCCGGGCGGGTGACGGACGGGGCGCAGGTGAACGAGATCCTTGCCTATCTAAGCAGCTATTCTCTGTATGCTTATGAGGACGAAATCCGGCAGGGCTTTTTGTCCTTGCCGGGCGGGCACAGGGTAGGACTTTCCGGACGGACCGTTCTGGAAAGCCGGAAAATTAAGACGATCACAGAGATTTCCTCCCTGAATATCCGGTTTGCCCATGAAATAAGAGGATGCGCGGACGGACTGCTTCCGCATCTGTGGGAAAACGGAAGGCTTCTGCATACGCTGATTGTCTCGGCCCCCGGGCGGGGAAAGACGACCCTTCTTCGCGACTGCATCCGGCAGATTTCCAACGGAAGCCCGTATAACGGAGGAATGACGGTAGGAGTAGTGGACGAGCGGTCCGAGATAGCAGGAAGCTTTCGGGGGGTTCCCGGAAATGATGTGGGGATGCGCACCGATGTGCTGGACGGATGCCCGAAGGCGGAGGGAATGATGATGCTGATCCGCTCCATGTCGCCGAAGGTAATTGCCGTGGATGAGATCGGAAGCTCAGATGAGCTGGCGGCGCTGATGACTGCCATGCACTGCGGCTGCGTACTGCTGGCAACCGTTCACGGCAGCAGCATGGAGGAACTGAGAAAAAAGCCGGTTTTAAAAGATATGATGGAGCTTAAGATGTTTGAGCGGTATGTGGTGCTGGACTGCGGGAAAAAACCAGGATGCGTGAAAATGCTGCTGGACAGGGACGGCCGTGAAACAGGACGGGGAGGAATGATATGCTGAAAATATTCGGAATTCTGTGTATTTTATCCGGAAGCACAGGGATAGGCCTGACCTGCGCGCGGGAGCTGGAGATGAGAATTACGGAGCTTCAGGAGCTTCAGCAGGCGTTGCTGCAGCTTCGGGGAGAAATCCGGTATATGCATCAGCCTCTGGCGGAAGCATTCCTGCATCTTGCAGGGAACGCGCCGAATCCCTTCCGGGAATTTTTTCTGCATACAGCCAGGGATCTTCAGAGGAGAAATGGACAGACTGCGGAGGAAATCTGGGGCAGAAACCTGAAAAATGATATGGCAGAGCTGCATATCAGCCGGAAGGAGATAGGAGATCTGAAAAAGCTGGGGAGCATGCTGGGGTATCTGGATGTGGAGATGCAGGTCAGTGCGCTGGACTATTATCTGGAGCAGCTGCGGCTGTCAGTCGGCCAGGCCCGGGAGGCGGCGGGAAGCCGCCGGAGGCTGTATCAGTACATGGGAATTCTGGGCGGGGCTGCCCTGGTGATTCTGATATTCTGAAGAAGAAAGGGAAGACAGGAGCGAGTATGAGTGTAACGTTGATTTTTAAGATTGCGGCGGTGGGGATTCTGGTCTCTGTGCTTTCCCAGGTTCTGAAGCACAGCGGGAGAGAAGAACAGGCGTTTTTAACCAGCCTTGCGGGGCTTTTGATTGTGCTGTTCTGGATTATCCCCTATGTTTATGACCTGTTTGAGATGATGCAGAATTTGTTTATGCTGTAGGAGGTGGAAGATGGTTCGGATTGCGATGATTGGAATTGCCGGAATTCTGATGGCGCTTCAGTTAAAATCCTTAAAGCCGGAATATTCGGCCTATCTGTGTCTGGGAGTCAGCCTGCTGATCTTTGCCTTCGTGGCGGAGAAGCTGCAGATCATTATTGACGGACTTCAGGCAATACAAAACTGCCTGCCTCTGAATGCGGGGTATATCCAGACGCTGCTGAAGATTATCGGGATTACCTACATTGCGGAATTTGCCTCGGATTTGTGCAAGGACGCAGGCTATCAGACCATTGCAGGACAGATTCAGATATTTGGGAAGCTGTCTGTGCTGGCAGTCAGTATTCCCATTCTGACAGCGCTTCTGGATACGATTCAGACATTTCTGGGAGGCTGATTATGGAAGAGATTGATTTTAGTGAAATCCAGCAGGTATTAAACGAGATCCTTGGAAACGAAATGGATTTTCAGGACATGGTAAGACAGGGAATGGAAGGGAAGAGCCTGCTGTCACCGGAGAGCCTGGGTTCGCTTTTTCAGAAAATATTTCTGGAAGAGCTGCTGGCGCAGAAGCAGATGTGGCTTCATATTCTGATTCTTGCCATTGCCGCCGCCGTGCTGATACATTTTGCGGATGTGTTTCAGAACCAGAGTGTTTCCCAGATCAGCTTCTGTATGATTTACATGATTCTGTTTCTGATTCTGATTGCATCCTTTCAAAGCAGTATGGGAATTGCAAAGGGTGTGCTGAAAAGCATGCAGAATTTTATGACTGTACTGGCGCCGGCATATTTTCTCGCCATGATGCTGACATCCTATATTACTTCGGCCGGCATATACTATGAATTTATCCTTCTGCTCATATCAGTGGTCAGGTGGTTTACGGAAGCTTTTGTTATGCCCTGTATTGAAATCTATGTGCTTCTGATTCTGGCCAACTATCTGTCAAAGGAGGCGCGGCTGACACGTTTTGCAGAGCTGACCGGCATGGTGGTGAGCTGGAGCCTGAAGGGAGTGCTGGCGCTTGTGATGGGGTTTCATATGATACAGGGAATCATTTCTCCGGCGGCAGACGCCTTTCGGACATCCACGGTCAGCAGGGGCCTGGAGATGGTTCCCGGGGTGGGAAATATCAGCGGTTCGGTGACGGATCTGGTTCTCGGCTCCGCTATGCTGATTAAAAATGGAATCGGCGCGGCAGCGCTGGCGGCTCTTATTGTTCTCTGCCTTGTTCCGCTGGTAAAGCTGGCAGTGATTATGGCGGCATATTATGTGCTGGCGGCGGTTCTTCAGCCTATCTCCGATGAGCGGATTACAGGGTGTCTTGCCGGGATGGGAACGGGAGTAAAGATGTTGTTCCAGGCGGTTTTTACAGTATTGGTTTTATTTCTTCTGACCATTGCGCTGACAACTGCCATGACAGGCAGATAGGAGGGACAGATGCGGGAAATATTGGATCTGGTGCGGTATGTGGCGGTATTTTATCTGCTGGAGCAGATGGTTTTCAATCTGCTTCCGGGAAAGATATATGAAAAATATGTGCGGTTCTATCTGGGGCTTTTGCTTGTGCTTTTACTTTTGCAGCCTATGTTCCGGATTTTCCGGCTGACAGAACAGATGGACACGGGGGCGCTGATGCATGAGCTTCGGCAGGAGGTGGAGGAGCTTCGATGAATGAAAAATGGGCAGAGATAAAGAAAAAATACTGGCCGCCTAAAAAAGACCAGCTTCTGATTATAGTGCTTTTAGGACTGCTTCTGGCGGTTATCGCGATTCCGGTGGAGAAAAAGCAGGTGAAATCAGAGAACGTATCCGAAACAGCGGCGGCGGATACGGAGGAACCGGATTATGAAAGCCGGATGGAGCAGAAGCTGGAGGAGCTGCTTGGCAGCGTGGACGGAATCGGAAGGGTGCGCGTCATGCTGACCTATGAAGGAACCGGGGAGAAGAGGGTGGAGAAGGACAGATTCCATACTGCGGATGAAAGCCGGGAAGAGACTGTCTACGAGGAGGATGGAAGCAGAGGGAAGTCTCCTTATGTAATCTCCGAGACAAATCCAAAGGTAGAGGGAGTACTGGTCATTGCCGAGGGAGGAGGAAGCAGCCGGATAAAACAGGAGATTCTGGTAGCGGCGCAGGCATTATTTGGCATAGAGGCACATAAAATTAAAATAATGAAAATGGAGGGAACCAAGTGAAACAGTTGTTAAAAAAACCCGTATTCAAGAAAAACCAGATGATTATCACCGCTCTTGCAGGCATGATAGCGGTCGCCGGTTATCTGAATTATTCAGGTACGAGGCTGGATGAGTCCCTGTTAAGCGCCAACAGTTCTGCCGTTGAGGATGCGGAAAATGCCAATCTGGCAAAGGACATTTCAGCAGAGGATGTCTATGCCGAAACCGGAGAGTCGGATTATGCAGATATTGAAAGCCTGGATGAGGATGTGGACGTTGCAAAAACGGATGAAAGCGTAGGCGAAACCGTCATGGCGAACAGTACTGTCGGCGTAGGTCTGGTATCTGAAGCAAAGGTAACCCGCGAGCAGACCCGTTCCAGAAATAAGGAAATACTGATGGAGCTGATTAACAGTACAAATGTTACAGAGGAACAGAAGCAGAGCGCTATTGATGAGATGGTGGAGATGACGGATGTGGCAGAAAAGGAACTGGCGGCAGAGACACTTCTGGTAGCCCAGGGCTTCGACGAGGTGGTTGTCAGCATCTATGATTCCTGCGCGGATGTGGTTGTCAGCAGCACCCAGGTCAGCGACGCCCAGAGGGCGCAGATTGAGGATATCGTAAAGCGCAAGACCGGGATTGAGGCATCCAAGATTACGATCACGCCGGTGACATCTTCAGAATAGAAGCTTATGGTATTTATTTAGGACTTGTCAAAGCGTCAGGTATCTTATATAATGCAATTGATAATTATTATCAATTAATAAAAAACGTACATGATTTTTGTCAGGCGACTGACATTGCCCGGGGCAGCGCAGGCTGCTCCGGGCAGACAGGTAATGCGGAGGCTTATATGAAACTATACGAAGGACAAAAGGGCAGTACTCTTCAGGTGATCCATATGGATCTCCCCTTACAGACAGAACGGCGTCTGGAAGTGCTTGGAATGCTGGAGGGGACGAGAATTACCGTTGTGAACCGGAAGAAGAGGGGAGCCATGATTATTAAAATACGGGGAACCCGTTTCGCCGTGGGAGAGAATATTACAGAGCATATAGAGGTAGAAGAGGTATGAGTACAAAAGAGCTGACCATCGGTTTTGTGGGAAATCCGAACTGCGGGAAAACCACGCTTTTCAACGCCTATACAGGGGCGAATCTGAAAGTGGCGAACTGGCCGGGGGTTACGGTGGAGAAAAAGGAAGGCGCCATGCGCTTTCATGACGATACATATAAGCTGGTGGATTTGCCGGGCACATACAGCCTGACTTCTTATACAATGGAGGAAACGGTCACCAGACAGTATATTTTAAGTGATGATGTGGACGTGATTGTGGATGTGGCGGACGCTTCCGCGCTGGAAAGAAACCTGTATCTGACACTGCAGCTTATAGAGCTTGGAAAACCGATAGTGCTGGCATTGAATATGATGGATATCGTGCAGGAGCGCGGCATGGAGATTGACCTACACCGTTTGCCGGAGATGCTGGGGATTCCCTGCGTTCCGGTGTCTGCGAGACGGAAAACGGGGCTGGAGATTCTGATTCATACAGTGGCTCATCATAAGGATAAAGCCCAGGGAGAGAAAATTATCCATCATCATGACCTGGAGGAAAGCAGGCATAAGGATGTGGAGGAACATCATAAAAGATATGCCATGGTTTATACGGACGATGTGGAGGACAAGATCGATGAGATTGCCGCGCGCATGAAGGAGGCATATCCGGAGATCGGGAATCTTAGATGGCATGCCATTAAGATTCTGGAAAACGATCAGGAGGTGAAGAAAAAGTATCCGCTGGATTTCTCCGATATTCTGGATCGGGATTATGAGAAGGAGATTATCAATCAGAAATTCGGTTTTATTGAGGAAATTATCGCCGAATGCGTGGTAAACCGCAGCCGCAGGATGGAGTCCACGGATCGGACGGACAGGCTTATGACCCATCCGGTGCTGGGACTTCCGGTATTCTTGCTGATTATGGCCGGGGTATTTTTCCTGACCTTTACGGTAGGAGACTGGCTGAAGGGATATTTTGAGGTGGCGCTGGAGTGGATGACCGAGGCAGTGACGGACGGGCTGGTCTTAGCAGGAGCCGGGGAGATGCTTATCTCTTTGATTACGGACGGCATTATTGCCGGCGTAGGGGGAATTTTAACCTTTCTTCCTAATATCTTTATTCTGTTTCTGGCTCTGGCATTTTTAGAGGACAGCGGATATATGGCAAGGGTTGCCTATGTCATGGACGGAATCATGGGAAAAATCGGCCTGTCCGGACGGGCATTTCTTCCGATGCTGCTTGGATTCGGCTGTACGGTTCCGGCTGTTATGGCTTCCCGCGTGCTGGAGAACCGCAGAGATCGGATGAAGACGATTCTGATCACGCCTTTTATGTCCTGCAGTGCAAGGCTTCCTGTCTATGTGCTGTTTTCAGAGCTGTTTTTCGCGGATAAAGCAATGATTGCGGCGTTTTCCATGTATGTACTGGGGCTGGCGACGGCTATTCTGTCAGCCTATGTGATGAAACTGGCGGACAGGCAGAAAAACAGCAATATGCTTCTTATCGAGCTGCCGGAATACAAGACTCCGAATGCTCATACGATCCGCGTTTATGTGTGGGAGAAGGTCAAGGATTACCTTTCCAAAGCAGGTACGACAATCTTTGTGGCGTCTATTGTGATGTGGGTGATTATGAACCTGGGTATCCACGGATTTACGACAGATATGGATCAGAGCTTCGGAGCGGCAATCGGAAAGGTTCTGACACCTGTATTTGCCCCCATCGGACTTGGATACTGGCAGATTGTGCTGGCGCTGATATCAGGGGTGGCTGCAAAGGAAGTGGTGGTGTCGAGCTGCTCCGTCCTGTTCGGGATCGGAAATGTGACGACCGGCGCAGGAATGGGCAATCTGTCCGCGCTGCTTGAAAGCATGGGCTTTGGCGCGCTGAATGCTTATGCTTTAATGGTATTCTGTCTGCTTTATGTGCCGTGTATGGCAGCAGTGGCAACGATTAAGAAGGAAACCGGGAGCTGGAAATGGACCGCCGCCATGGCAGTATTCCAGATCCTGACGGCATGGACGGCAGCCTTCCTGATCTTTCAGATTGGCTCCGGCATTATGAGATAATTTTACTGTGAAAGCTCCGGACTGCGGCGGCTGGGGGAGTGCGAAGCACAGAGCGGCCGGCTTTCACGAATGGCGATGTCCGCTTAAGGAGGATACGGATTATGACAGCAACGATTGTGATTGCAGGGGGGATTGCCGCCTACTGCATATGGATTCTGAGGAAAAAATATAAGGATGCAAAGAGCGGGAAGTTCTGTAGCTGCGGGTGCCGGGACTGCCCGTCAAAATGTCATGAGTTTTCGGAAAAGGAAAGGTGAGTGAAGCTGGCGCGGCCAGTGACGCCCCGGAGGGATGGGCTTTATATAAAGCGTATCCTCCGGGGTTTTTTTATGCCGTATGAAAATGCAGGCGTCTCTTATTTGCAAAAAATATTTATTTTTTGAATATAAAAGCTGCTTGACAGAAGCAAAAATATGGTATAT
>VSNE01000073.1 GCA_009774155.1 Lachnospiraceae bacterium | reverse complement strand
TTTAAAATAATTTTTCTCTTTAGCTTTGGAAGCTCTGCCGTAAATATTTTTCCGGATAAATCCGTAAGGGGCGGCTCCAGCCTCGGCAGTTCCAGGCGGCAGGAATGAAGAAGCTGACTTTGAAGCCCGTATTGTCTGTAGTAAAAGTCATTGACCTTGCGGATGCCATATTTATAATCTCCGATAATCGGATGTCCTTCCGATGCCAGATGAGCGCGGATCTGGTGGGAACGGCCTGTAATCAGACAGACCTCCAGAAGCGTACAGCCGGAAAACACCCGGACAGGACGATATTCTGTTGCAATCGGCTGCGCATCTTTAAAAGCCTTCTTTAATATCTGTACTTTATTTGCGGACGGATCTTTCCACAGGTATCCATCCACTCTCCTGGTCTCCTCTATTCTGCCGCTTACCAGACACTGGTAATATTTGTGCATGCTCCGATCTTTAAGCGCCTTTGTCATCTTCCGGAGCCCTGCCAGAGATTTTCCGCAGATTACGATTCCGCTTGTATTGCGGTCCAGACGGTTGCAGACCGACGGGCGCACTCCTGCGGATGTTTCCTCATCCCACTGACCGCTCTGCTGCAAATATCCAAGCATATATTCATTCAGTGACACATCCCCCGGCTCTGCCTTCTGGGTCAGCATTCCGGCAGGCTTATTAATCAGAAGAATATGCTCATCCTCATAAATAATATCGAGACAGGCCGTCGGATAGGATATTTCCCCGGCTCCCTGCTTTCCGGAAAATTTTTCATAGGTCTCGTCGGACAGAAACATACAGATCATGTCGCCTGCCTGCACCCGTTCGCTTCCGTCCGCTTTTTTTCCGTTCAATGTAATGTTTTTCTTCCGCAGCATCTTATATACAAAGCTTTTGGGGGCCTCCTTCAGATACCTGAACAAAAGCTTGTCCAGTCTTTGATCTGCTTCCCTTTCTTGGACACATATCTGCTTCATATCACACCGCCTAGAGAGAAATTGACATCAGAAGATACCGGATCACCTCGTCCCGGGTAAGGTGCGGACAACGCTCATCCTCCCGGAACGGAACCTTCTCCGGCTCTCCTGCCGATAGGGTGCGGACGCGGTCTAAAAAGGCCTTCCGATCCTTAAATATTTTCACATTCTGTTTGTAGGAATTGTTTTTCAGAATACCCCGTATATGCTCCTGTGCCTTCCCGGCATCCATCCTTTCGTCGCTGGAGTAGCCGACGATGTCCCTTCCGGATATCACCGCACAGTCCACATAATAGGTCTGTTCATAGGATGTGAATACATTTTCATAGAGGGCAAGGCGATCTCCTCTGGCCTTTTCCGTTTCCTCATAGAGACTTCTGTCAATCGAATGATAACGGCTTGCCATAATTGCCCGGACAATCTGATTGCAGCCGGGAAGGCATCCCACGATCGCCACAACCGTCATAACATTATTGCGGGTTTTACTGACCGTCCAGGCCGCAAGAAAGATAATAATAGGGACGGACAGCATCAGGAGTGATTTTTTCCATGCGCTGATTTTATTCCGATTCAGGTATCCGTAAGTGCCTTTTTCAAGTTTTGTGCTCATCTGTCTCTCCTATTTTTTCCGGTGGACATTCCGGATAGTCTTCTTTTTCCGGGCCTCCTCCGGCCGGGAAGGCTGCTTTGAACCTTTGCGGGAGCTGTCCGGACGGAGCAGGCACTTCGGCCCGAACCCTATCAAATCTGTTCTTCCTGCTATTTCCAGCGCTTCCTTTACAAGCGCCCGGTTCTTTGGATTCCTGTACTGAATCAGCGCCCGCTGCAGCTCCTTCTCCCGAGGGCTCTTCGGCACATAGACAGGCGTCATCGTTCTCGGGTCCAGGCCCGTATAATACATACAGGTAGATATGGTGGAAGGCGTGGGGTAAAAATCCTGCACCTGTTCCGGCATATATCCCAGATCCCTGCAGTATTCCGCCAGCTTCACCGCCTCCTTCATGGTGCTTCCCGGATGGGAAGACATCAGGTAAGGAACCAGATACTGCTTCTTTTCCAGCTTTTCGTTCATCCGGCGGTACTGTCTGGAAAATTCTTCATAGACCGTATGCCGGGGCTTACCAAGACATGCCAGCACCGAATCCGATACATGCTCCGGCGCAACCTTCAGTTGTCCGCTCACATGATACCGACACAGCTCTTCCAGAAAATGGCTGTCCTTGTCCGCCAGCACATAGTCAAACCGGATACCGGAACGAATAAATACCTTCTTCACCCCGGGAACGGCGCGCAGCTTTCGCAGCAGGGCAAGATAATCCCTGTGGTCTGCTTTCAAGTTCCCGCACGGCTCCGGGAACAGGCACTGCTTCTGAGGGCAGGCTCCTTTTGTCATCTGCTTTTCACATGCCGGAGCGCGGAAATTTGCGGTAGGGCCTCCTACATCGTGGATATACCCTTTAAAGTCCGGATCTGCTGTCATAATCTTTGCTTCCCGAAGCAGGGATGCATGGCTTCTTGACTGAACAATCCTTCCCTGATGAAAGGTCAGCGCGCAGAAGGAACAGCCTCCAAAGCAGCCGCGGCAGCTTATCAGGCTGAATCTGACCTCGGATAATGCCGGAACCCTGCCCGCCGCATCGTACATAGGATGCCAGGTACGCATATAGGGCAGGTCATAGATTTCATCCATTTTTTGCTGGCTTAACGGCTCCGCCGCCGGATTCTGCACTACATAGCAGCTTTTGGAATAGCCCTCCGCCAGCCTTTTCCCGGAAAACGGATCTGTATTGCAGTACTGGATATAAAAGCTTTCCGCGTATTTTTTCTTATCCTTTGTCATGGAGACATAATCCGGCAGAAGCACATAGTCACTGATCTGCGACAGAGAACGCACCTTGCAGACCGTCCCCGGAATATAGGTTATCTCCCGCACAGGAATCCCCGCGTCCAGCGCATCTGCAACGGCTACAACAGACTGTTCTCCCATTCCATAGGATATGATATCCGCGCCGCTCTCCAGCAGAATCGAACGGCGCAGAGAATCTGACCAGTAATCATAATGTGCAAGACGGCGCAGGGACGCCTCAATTCCGCCTGCAATAATCGGTATTTTTTTATATTTCTGCCGAATCAGGTTGCAGTAAACGACGGTCGCCCGGTCCGGACGCTTTCCCGGCTCGCCGCCCGGCGTGTAGGCATCCGTTCTTCTGCGCTTTTTTGCCACGGAATAATGGTTGACCATGGAATCCATATTTCCGGCGGACACTAAAAAACCAAGCCTGGGCTCTCCAAGAACAGTGATGCTGTCCGCGTTCCGGTAGTCCGGCTGGGAAATAATACCTACCGTATAGCCGTGCGCCTGCAGAACCCGGCTGATAATGGCATGTCCAAAGGAAGGATGATCCACATAAGCATCGCCGATAATATATACAAAATCCAACTGTCCGATATGCAGTTTTTCCATGTCGGCGCGGCATACGGGGAGAAAGCCCTCTCCGGATCGGTATGCCTGGCCGGGGGTTGTTTCCTGTCTCATCAAGTCAGCTCCTTTAAGCTCTTTATTTCTTCTTCCGTCAAATTCCGGTATTCTCCAGCCTTCAGAGAAGGGTCCAGGACAAGCGTTCCCATAGACAGCCTTTTCAGATAAACTACCCGGCAGCCTACAGCCTCAAACATTCGTTTCACCTGATGATATTTCCCCTCGTGAACCGTAACCCGGATCTTACTGTGAGCCTTGCTCTCTAAAATTTCCAGCCGCGCAGGAAGCGTAAGCTTCTTTTCTCCGATATCCAGCCCCTTCAGAAACTGGATTCTATGATCCTCTGTCACTTTGCCGGAAATCTCCGCATAATAGGTCTTGTCCACATGCTTTCTCGGAGTCAGGAGCCGGTGCGCCAGTTCTCCGTCATTGGTAAGGAGTAAAAGCCCTTCGGTATCCTTGTCCAGACGTCCCACGGGGAATACTCCCCTGCGGGCTTCTGTGTCCAGCAAATCCACGACCGTTTTCTCCCTTCGATCCCCGGTGGCTGATATGACTCCCGCAGGCTTATAAAGCATTATATATATAAACGCAGCATACTCTGCCTTCTGTCCTCGGCAGACAACCGTATCCGCATTTTCATCAATTTTTTGTTCCGGCCGTTTTGCTTTTTCCCCGTTTACGGTGACCAGTCCCTTTTTTAAAAGCGTTTTTACCTCACTGCGGGCGCCGAATCCGCTCTCGCAGAGAAATCTGTCCAGACGCATCATGCGTTCATCCTCCATCCGGAGAAATATTTGTTGCGCAAAGCTCCCTGTACCAGCTTTCCCCATCCAAGAGGATATCCGTCCACACAGACGAGCTGCCATCCGGCCGGCCGGGCGCTCTCTTTTTCCTCCACCTCTATCGTTTCTCCTTTCAGATAACGGATTGTCCGTCTGTCGCCGGCAGACAGATTAATCACAGAAGCGTACTCTTCCTTTTTCAGCGTCATGGCAAACGCCTGGCTTGGCTCAAATCTTTTCTTCAAAATCTCTCCCATATACAATCCGGAACGGAGAAACCGCAGTCCCGGATATCTGCCGACTCCTTCCGGCATCAGAAAGACCTTTGTATCCTTGATCTGAATCAGGGAACGGTCCATATGCATGGTCACATCCTGTAAAAATTCCTCCAGCTCCGGCGGAAGCTTCGGATTTCTCCGCCTCTCCCCGGAAGCATTCGGAATTTTTCTTCCGTTTCTTTGAAGCAGAGCCAGAAAATGCCCTTCCCCGTCTATCTTATGAGGGAACAGACGAACACATTTTTCCAGAGGAAAGCTGCTTCCCACCAGAGCCGGCTGACCGGGGCAGAAACCATCACAGGCCGGAATGTCCGTCAGATGGAAATCCGGATGATTTTTCAGAAAATAATCAATGCTGCCCTCATTCTCCAGCTCTGAAAATGTACAGGTGGAATAAAGCATCATTCCGCCCGGCTTTAAAAGCTCCGCCGCCTGATTAAGAATCTCTCTCTGCATCCGGGAAAATACTTCCGGCCCCTGCTTCTCCCATGCGGGAATCATATGCGGCTGTTTCCTGAACATCCCTTCCCCGGAGCAGGGGGCGTCTATCAAAATCTTATCAAAATAAGCATGAAAATATGAATCCAGGCGATCGCCCATCTCACTGGCAACCAGAATATTCGGCATCCCGAATACCTCCAGATTTTTAAGAAGGGCCTTTGTCCTGGAAGCGCTGGCATCATTGGCAACCAGCAGTCCGGTGTGATTCAGCTTTGCTGCCAGCTCGGTCGCCTTGCCGCCCGGAGCCGCGCACAGATCCAGAACACGCTCGCCCTCCTCCACCGGAAGCATGGCTGCCGGAGTCATGGCGCTGGGCTCCTGGATATAGTAAAGCCCCGCATAGTAATAAGGATGATGAGTAGGCGCATCCTCCTCTGTATAATAATAGCCGTTGGATACCCACGGCACCTTTCTGAGACTCTTAAAAGGATTGATCTGCTCAAACTCCTGAACGGACAATTTGGAGGTATTGATCCGAAGTCCGGTAAATCTCGGCTTTTTGTAGCTTTCCAGATATTCGGGCAGCTCCGGACCAAGGATGCATTTCATATTTTCTATAAAAGCTTTCGGCAGTTCCATAATGTACTCCTTATTCTGATTACAGAGGCTCTGTTCTTCTGTGAAAATTTCATTTTCTAATCTAAATCAGTATTGTAACACAGAATTGTGCTAATAAGAATAGCTTAATTTCTGATTTTCAAGATATTTCAGCATCCAGTAAGGGTTGACGGCCATTTCCTGATCCGCCCCAAAGGGCACATAGATTCCAAGATGCAGATGCACAGGAAACTGCCCGGTAGTTCCCTCCGTCCCGTATCCGGTGTCTCCCATATAGCCAAGAATTTCACCTGCCTGTATAACATCTCCCGGATTCCATTCCTTTGCATAGGAAGCCAGATGGGCATAATAATAATAGTTTCCGTGGGGGGAGCGCACTCCGATACGCCAGCCGCCCTTTTCCAGCCATCCGATCTGCTCAATCGTTCCGTCTGTGATACTGACGATGGGATAATACCCCGCTTTATCAATACCCGCCATCACATCGGTTCCTTCATGTCCTCTTTTTCCTCCGTAATTGCGCTCTGCCATCCAGGTATTCTGAAAGGCGACGGTGGCAGATTCATTGGTATTGGATTCAGGCACCGGAAACCAGACCAGTTCCTCCCAGATTAGTTCCATAGTATCCCTGTATTCTTCAAATTCATTCCGAATCCCCTGCTCAGGCAGTATCCGGTTATGTACGGCGTCCTCTATCCAGAATATTTCTCCCTGAATCAAACAACATAAAAATAAAACTACTGTTAAATAAAACGCAATCTTCCGAATTGGATTCATATTTCACCGCTTGCCCCATAAACTGTAGGGAATTAATTTATTATATGGTGACCCTTTGAAAAAGATACTTTTCATTCTTGCTGCCGCCGGCCTTTTACTTCTGTTATTCACCCATCCTGCCGTGATTTCCGCCGGATGCTCTCTTGGACTGACTCTATGGTATACATCGGTGCTTCCTTCTCTTCTGCCCTTCCTGATTTTTTCCAATCTTCTGATCCGCACAGGCCTGTTCCAGTATCTGAACCGCCTCTATGCGCCTCCTCTCCGGCGGATTTTCCGTATCTCCGAGGAAGGCTGCTATGCGGTCCTTCTGGGCTTTCTGTGCGGCTTCCCCATGGGCGCTAAGGTAATTGCCGATCTGGTGCGGGAGCAGCATATTTCCGCAGCAGAAGGCGAGTATCTTCTCGGCTTCTGCAACAATGTAAGCCCGGCCTTTTTTCTGAACTATGTATGCCTGTCCAAAATCGGCTGTACGGCGGTTCCATGGAAGCTTGTGCTGCTTTTCTATTCTCTGCCCGTCCTGTATGGACTGGCAACACGGCCTTTTTACCATTTTCCTGCCGCAGCCGGCAGCCGCAGCCCGAAAAAACAGGCATCCCTGCACCGGCTGGATTTTCCGATGCTGGATGCCTGCATTATGGATGGCTTTACTACGATTACCCGGCTCGGCGGATATATCATGCTTTTCACCATAGCCGTGCAGCTGTTGATGCTCCTCCCCCTGTCCGGCATTATGCTCACTTTTCTGAGCGCGGTTATGGAGATTAGCTGCGGAATCAATCAGATCGCCTCATTTGGGGCGCTCTCTCAAACCTGTCGGACAGCTTTTATATGTACCTGCGCCGCTTTCGGCGGTCTTTGCATCTGCGCACAGACTCAGAGTGTCCTTGACGGTACTCCTCTGCACATCAGAACATGGCTCCGGGGCAGAATCATCATTGCTCTTCTGGTATTTCTTCTGGCTCAGCTTCCGGCTGGGGCAGCAGCTCTGCACGGTTGCTGGTAATTACATTGTAAAAATCCTGCAGATTGGTAATCATCGCCTCATAGCGGCTGTTGGATGAATCCACCAGCTTCTGCACCATATCCTGCAGATTGGCAAGCATTTCATCCGTGTAATGAATTGCGCCAAGCCGAATCTCATTGGCATCCCTGGTCGCATTATTCAAAATCTCCTGCGCCTGGCTGGATGCCATATCGATCACCTGGTTGGCCTGCTCATAAGCCTGCTGCATAATTTCATGCTCATTGACAAGCTCCTGATTCTGCAGATTTGCCTGGGCAATAATTGCCTCGGCCTTTTGCTGCGCATCCGCCAGAATCGCGTCCTTATTCGCCAGCACCTTCTGATAGCGCTTGATCTCCTCCGGCGTCTTCATGCGGAGCTCCCGGAGCAGCTCCTCCATCCGTTCACGGTTCACTATAATTTTATCAGCAGAACCGAGAAGAGGTCCCTTACAAGTATCAATGTAATCTTCAATTTCTTCAATAATCTGTTCAATACGGCTGTTGCCCATCCTCACCATTCTCCTTTGACTGACTCTATCCTATCAAAATTTCATTCATTTTTTGTCATTCGTATGTCATGGTAATTATAACTGAACAGATCCGTTTTCGCAAGGTATAATCCACCGTGAGTTTCCGTAAAATGTAATCTTTAAAGGTCAAAAGGCTCCGAAACATTTGCTTCAGGTATTCCTCAAATACGCCGCCTTTTTCTCCCGCACCTTCCTCTGCACGCTCTCAACTACCTGATTCGGTACAAATTCACGGATATCTCCGTCAAAAAATGCCACCTCTTTGACTGTGGTAGAACTAAGATACGCATATTCCAGACTGGTTGCCAAAAACATCGTATCCACTTCCGGATTCATCTTCCGGTTTGTCTGGGCCATCTGAAGCTCATAGTCAAAATCTGAGATCGCACGGAGGCCTCTGACAATAACCGTGGACTCTGTCTGTCTTGCAAAATCCACCAGAAGACCGGAAAACGACATGATCTTTACATTCGGAATGTCACGGGTTACCTCCTTTAACATATCCACACGCTCGTCAATGGTAAACAGAGGATGCTTTCCTCCGTTATTCAAAACCCCGACAATCAGTTTATCTACTGTCCTGGATGCTCTTTTGATAATGTCCAGATGTCCAAGAGTCACCGGATCAAAGCTTCCCGGATAAATTGCACGAATCATCTCTCATCCTTTCCCGGTCATATTTTCTGCAGAAATATATGCTGGTTATTTTTGTATTTTTTATATTTATATGCGCCAAAGCCCAGCTCCTCCAGATAGGAAAAATCCGTTTCCAGGGATGCTTCCACTACAATCACCGTATACTCATCGGCCAGAGTGCTGCCGGCCAGATAGCCCAGCGCCTGACGCTCCAGCTCCTGATTGTAGGGCGGGTCCATGAAAATGACATCAAAAGGCTTTTGTCCCTCCATCCGGCGCAGCGCTGTCAGTACATCGCATTTCTGGATCTCTGCCCGGTCCGCTACCTTTGTAAAAATCAGGTTTTCCTTAATGCACTCAGCCGCTTTCGGATTCTGCTCCACTAATACCGCATAAGCCGCCCCGCGGCTTAACGCCTCCACAGCGATTGCTCCGCTTCCGCTGAACAAATCCAAAAAACGGCATTCCGGTATGTCGCCTTGCAAAATATTAAAAAGAGTCTCTTTTGTCTTATCAGCCGTGGGCCTGGTGTCCAGTCCTTTTACTGTTTTTAACGGCATACTGCGGGCCGTACCTGCAATCACTCTCATCGAACCTGTCCGTTTCCATAAATAATATATTTGCCGGAGGTAAGGGCATCCAGTCCCATGGGGCCTCTGGCGTGAAGCTTCTGAGTACTGATTCCGATCTCTGCCCCGAAACCAAATTCAAATCCGTCCGTAAAGCGGGTGGACGCATTTACATAGACAGCGGCTGCGTCAATCTCGTTCAGAAACCTTTGGGCATTTGCATAATCCGAAGTCACGATTGCCTCCGAATGTCCCGTATTGTACTTATTAATATGGGCAATCGCTTCGTCGATACCGGACACGGTCTTTACAGAAAGGATATAATCCAGATACTCTGTCCCCCAGTCCTCCTCGGCTGCCGGGATCAGTCCCTCGGCTGCCTGAAGAGCTTTCTCATCCCCGCGCAGCTCTACTTCTTTTTCGTCCAGCCGCTCCTTCAGCTTCGGCAGAAAGGCGTCTATAATTTTTTCATGAACCACAATGGATTCACAGGCATTGCACACACCGATGCGCTGGGTTTTTGCATTGAAAATAATATCGGCCGCCATATCAAAATCCGCGCTCTCATCCACGAAAATATGGCAATTTCCGGTGCCGGTTTCAATGACCGGAATCCGGCTGTTCTCCACCACGGTGCGGATCAGGCCTGCGCCTCCTCTTGGAATCAGCACATCCACATATTTGTTCAGCTTCATAAACTCCTGTACAGTTTCTCTTTTTGTATCCTCAATGAGCTGAACCGCGTCCTGGGAAATTCCCTGATGCTGCAAAGATGTACGGATTGCCTTTACAATAGCCTGGTTGGAGTGCAGGGCATCGCTTCCGCCTTTTAAAATCACCGCATTTCCTGCCTTGAAGCAGAGTCCGAACGCATCTGCAGTCACATTGGGACGCGACTCATAAATCATTCCGATTACGCCAAGGGGAACCTTCTTCCAGCCAATCATCAGACCATTGGGACGCTGTTTCATGGACACTACCTCTCCCACCGGATCAGGAAGAGCCGCCACCTGCCGGAGTCCTTCTGACATAGCTTTTATACGGCATTCATCCAGCATCAGGCGGTCCACAAGCCCAGGATTCATCCCATTCTTCTCTGCCTTTGCCACGTCCTTTTTATTCTCGCAAAGAATATATCCTTTCATATCCAGAAGCATATCTGCCGCATATAA